>CAYYKZ010000007.1:0-19878 GCA_964468455.1 uncultured Leptospirales bacterium
AATTCTGTTTTAAAGGAATCCGGGGTGGTCAATAAAACAGAGGGACGGATCTCTGTAGAGCGTGACGGACGTAATTATGTGAGGGATGTACTCTTCTCAGTAAACAGGCTAGAGCTGGATAAGAGGTCCAGAACTCTTGTAAGCATTGATGATGTAACTGAACTGAAAAAACTGTCAGGTATAATAGAAGATTCGGAAAAATATCACAGAATTCTTTTTGAGAAGGCTCCAATTGGTATTATAAGGTTTAATCCTGAAGGGACAATTGTTGATGTAAATGAACGGGGACTGGAGATACTTGATCTTCCCCGTAACGCGGTTATGAAAAAGACCATCAATGATATCCCCTTTAGTGAGCTGGAAACCATACTTGTTTCAGCTGTTGACGGCATGGCAGGTTCTTTCAGAGGGGAGGTTGAATCCAAGGATGGTAAAACTTCTCTGAATGTGAAATCATACTTTAATCCTCTGACTCCGGGAAACACCCCTTCAGATGTTGTTGTATTTTTTGAAGATACTGTTATTGAGAAAAAATCCTCTGAACAGCCGTCTGAATTAATCAACGGCGAGGAGCCTGAAGGTGAACAAAACAGGGGAGTCCTTGTTCTGCGGGATATGAAACATCAGCAGCGCACACTTTCTGAAATGAAAAAAATGTCCGATGCCCTGGACCAGGCTGCTGATATTGTTTTTATAACAGATATGAATGGCAATATTGAATATGTTAACAGCGCCTTTGAAAGGATAACCGGCTTCAGCAGGGAGGAAGCTATCGGAGCGAAACCGAGCATTTTAAAATCTGGAGAAATGGATTTCTCATATTATAAAAAAGTATGGGAAACGATTATTTCCGGAGAACCTATCAGGGCTGAGGTGGTAAACAGGAGAAAGGACGGGAATCTTTTTTATTATGATCAGACTATTACTCCTATAAAAGATGATAAAGGTGAAATAAAACATTTCGTTTCCACAGGGAAAGATATAACTGACAGAAAAATCGCTGAAAAGGCTCTGAGTGAAAGTGAACTTAAATTCAGAGGGATCTTTGACAGGTCTTTCCAGTTTATAGGGCTTCTTCATCCTGATGGAATTATTATTGAAGCAAATAAAACGGCTCTCGATTTTGGAGGATTTTCTCTTGATGATATTAAAGGGAAATATTTCTGGGAAGCCCCATGGTGGTCCTGGTCTGATGATCCTGTAAATGAACTTAAAGAGGCAATAGGACGGGCTGCCTCCGGAGAGTTTGTTCGTTATGAAACACCTGTTATGGGGCAGGATGGCAATACTATAATCATAGATTTTTCACTTAAGCCTTTGCGGGATGAAAGCGGTGAGATTGTCCTGCTTATACCTGAAGGGCGGGATGTAAGTGAAAAGAAAAAAATGGAAGAAATTTTAAAAATAAATGAAGAGCAGATGCGTCTCTTTATAAAGCACACCCCCGCAGCAATTGCAATGTTTGACAATGGGATGAGATATCTTGCGGCAAGTGAAAGATGGTACCAGGATTACGGTATTGAGGATATGGATATTCTGGGCAAGACCCACTATCAGGTTTTCCCGGAAATAGAAGGTATGGAGGAATGGAAAAAAATTCACAGTTACTGTCTTGAAGGTAACAGTATGAAAAGGGACAGGGACAGCTTTCCTCGAGATGACGGGAAAGAGGACTGGATTAAATGGGAAATTCATCCATGGTTTAATAATGATAATTCCGTGGGCGGAATAATTATGTTTACTGAAGTAATAACAGAAAGGATTGAAGCTGATAGACAAATAGAATTTGAGCGTACTAAGGCGCAGCGGTATCTTGATATTGCAGGAAATATGTTTGTTGTTATAAACCGTAATGGGGAAACCGAACTTATAAATCAGAAGGGGTGTGAGGTAACAGGTTACAGCGAGAATGAGCTTGTTGGTGAAAAGTGGTTTGAAAAGGTTTTAAAAAATGAAGATAAACCTTTGTTTAAGGAAGCTTTTAACAGAATGATAAACGGTGAAATTGAAGATCATTCTTATCTTGAAAATTATATAGTAACAAAAAATGGTGAGGAGAGGTTTATTGCCTGGAATAATACCCTTATACGGGATGAGCAGGGGAATATTACAGGAACGCTCAGTTCCGGTAATGATATTACAGAGAAGAAGGCTGCGGAAGAGGAAATTTTAAGATTAAACAGGGAACTTGAGGAGCGGGTATATATGAGAACCCTGGAACTTAATGACGCTGTTGAAGCCTTAAAGCAGAGCGAACAGAGTGCTGTTCTTTTGAAAGAGGTGGCTTCAGCTGCTAATGCCGCTTTAACTCCTGAAGAGGCATTTCTTGTTACTCTTAAACATGCCTGTAATTATATAAAATGGCAGGCAGGGCATGTATATTTTTATTCCAGGCAATATGGCAGGCTTATTTCATCTGATATATGGCATTTTAATGATAGTAACAGCTATGATGAATTGAGACAGGTTACTGCGGAGATGGATTTTCTTCCAGGTGTGGGCATGCCCGGAAGGATTTATAGTACCGGGAAACCGGAGTGGATATCTGATATTTTTTCCGGTGAAGGTTTTTTGCGAAAGGATTTAAACAGCAGTCTTGGAGTCAAGGCTGCTTTCGGATTTCCTGTTATTGTGAATAATGAAGTTGAAGCTGTTGTTGAGTTTTTTTCAAAAGATACGGCACCAGTCGACAGGGCAATAATCGATTTAATGTCCGGCATTGGAGTTCAGCTTGGATATGTTATTGAGAGGAAAAATATTGAAAATGCCTTAAGAGAAAGTGAGGGGAAGTTCAGGACAATTTTTAATGAAAACATCCATTTCTTTCTCGGTTTTATGAGTACTGAGGGTGTGCTTCTTGATGTCAATAATGCGGCTCTATCTTTTTCCGGAGTAAATTATAATGATGTTGTAAACAGACCCTTCTGGGAGGGACCCTGGTGGGCTCATTCCGATTATGACAGGAGAAAACTGAAAGAGGCTGTAAAATTAGCAGCTGAAGGAGAATCATCATCTTTTGAGGTGACTCACTATGACAGTGATGGGGAGCTTCATTATATTGATTTTCTCCTTTCCCCTGTAAAGGACAAAAACGGCAATGTTCGGTTCCTTATCCCCTCCGGTTTTGATATTACTGAAAGGAAAAAGGCTCTTGAAGAAAGGGACAGGCTTCTTAAGGAGATGAGGAAAAGGGTAAAGGAGATTAACTGTTTATACAGAATTTCCGATTCCATACAGAATAATGAGTCTGTTGTAAGTGTTTTCCGGTATGCCGTAAATGTTATCCCGCTGAGCTGGCAGCACCCTGAAATTGCTGTTGCACGGATTATTTATGATGGCAAAGAATATGCCACTGATAAATACGATGAAGCAGTGAGTACACTTTCCAGTGATATCGTTGTTGATGGGGAGAAGGTCGGATCAGTGGATGTTTTTTATCTCGAAGAAACAGATGATTCAAGTGAAGACCCCTTCCTTGCCCAGGAGCGGAACCTTATTGATGGAGTTTCCCATCTTTTCAGCCTTATGATAAAAAGAAAACTTTCCCAGGAGGAACTTGAACGTGCCACTGAAGCGGCCGAAGCTTCTAACAGGGCTAAAAGTGAATTTCTGGCAAACATGAGCCACGAAATCCGTACTCCTATGAATGCAATAATGGGGATGAACTATCTGCTTAAGAAAACTGATCTTAATGCTAAACAGAAAGACTATGTTTACAAAATAGACCTTTCCGCGCAGTCTCTTCTGGGAATAATAAATGATATTCTTGATCTTTCAAAAATTGAAGCAGGCAGGCTTGAGCTGGAGAATATTGATTTTACTATTCAGGATACAATGGTTAATCTTTCAAATATGGTGGGACTTATTGCAAGGGAAAAGGGTATTGAGCTTATTATTTCGATTGATAACCGTATTCCTAAAACACTTAAAGGTGATCCCTTAAGACTGGGACAGGTTTTATTGAACCTGGCTAATAATGCTGTAAAATTTACTGAGGAGGGGGAAATTCTTGTAGATGCCTCTGTTGAGGATTTTTCTGATGGGAGTGTGACTGTAAAATTTTCTGTCCGTGATACAGGCATAGGATTAAGAGAAGATGAAATGGAAAAGCTTTTTCAGCCCTTTATGCAGGCTGATTCTTCTACTACCAGAAAATTCGGCGGGACAGGCCTGGGGCTTGCAATAAGCAAACGTCTTGTGGAAATGATGAAAGGAACAATAGGCGTGGAAAGTGAATACGGGAAAGGGAGTGTTTTTCATTTTTCCGCTCAGTTCGGGGTATCATCTGACAAAAGAGAGAGCACAGTTATTCCCGCTGTATTTAAAAATAAACGCGCTCTGGTTGTTGATGATAATAAAACCGCCTGCAGGGTTATGAGGGCATACCTGGAAAAATTTACTTTCAGGACAAAAGTCTGTTTTAACGGAGAAGATGCTGTGGCAGAACTTAAAAGGGTTGCTGTAAGCGGAGAGGAGCCCTATAGCTTTGTATTTATAGACTGGGAAATGCCTGGAATGAACGGGATTGAAACTTCGGAGATGATTATTGAAAGTGAGGAGATTGGAATAAAGCCTCGAATAATTATTGTAACTGCATATGAGCAGGAGGAAATATATACCGAAGCAAAAAGGATAGGGCTTGACGGATTTATAATGAAACCTGTTACATCATCTCATCTCTTTAATGTAATTATGGATGTGACCGCAGACAGGGGTTTTGAAGAGTCGGAGGATATTCACTGGGATTACGTGCCTGATGGTTTTGAAAACATAAGGGGCTCCTCAGTGCTTCTTGTTGAGGATAATGAAATTAATCAGGAGGTGGCCAGGGAACTTCTGGAAGGAGAGGGCTTTATTGTTGATACTGTATCAAATGGTGAGGAGGCGGTTAAGGCTGTTTTAAGCCGAAATGATAAGAAATACGATATTATTCTTATGGATCTCCAGATGCCGGTTATGAGCGGTTATGAAGCTGCCCTTATTATAAAGAATTCTCCGGGATCAGCAGGAATTCCTATAATTGCAATGACAGCTGATGTTGCTCCGGATATCCGGAATAAAATCAGTGAGCACGGTATGAACGCTTATGTAAGCAAGCCCATCGATACTGAAGAACTATACAGGACAATGATGGATCTTCTTCAGGGTTATGCTTCAGAAGGATTGAAAATTCAGTACAGATCCAATACGGCTTCAGATTCCCCGTTCCCAAGGCTTTATGGCTTCAATGTGTCAAAGGGCATAAAGCTTCTGTCCGGAAACAGCGGTCTTTACAAAAAGCTGCTTATGGATTTTAAAGCAAAATATCAGGATTCATCTGAAATAATTGATGATTTTTTAAGTTCAGAAAATTATGATGCCCTGAAAAATTTTCTTCATACCTTAAAGGGAGTGGCAGGGAATCTGGGTGCTTTGATGCTTCCGGGACTTGCGGGAGAGGTAATGAATTTTCTGAATAGAAATGATTACTCAAAGGCGGCATCCACTTTAAAGGAACTGAAACAGGAAATGGAGTTGTCTGTTAAATCAATTGATTCTGCTTTGCAGTCATTCAGTATTGCAGGGGAATCGGGAGAGTTTAACCTTCATGAGGTTAAAACAATACTTCAGGAGATGCTTGTTTTTCTTGACAGTGATCATGGTGAAGCCCTTGACAGGCTGGAGCAGCTTGTTGCTGCTGCGGGCAAATCTGTATACAGTAGCGAGATAAAAAGTCTTGCATCAAATCTTAACAGTTTTGATACTGATAAATCAAAAGATATAATTAATCTGATACTTGAAAGACTTAAAAAGGAGGGCATATGACAGTTAAACCTAAAATTCTTGTTGTTGATGATGTGCCCGGGAATATTCAGATAGTAATGCAGGCGTTAAAGGATGAATATTCAGTTGTTGCTGCCACAAGCGGAGAAAAGGCTATTGCAATTGCCTCAGCTGAACCGCATCCTTCAATGATTCTTCTTGATGTTATGATGCCCGGGATGGATGGTTACGAGGTATGCCGCAGGCTCAAGGAGAATGAAAAAACATCCGGTATTCCTGTTATTTTCATTACAACACTTGATGAAGATGTAAATGAAGAGAAGGGCCTTGATCTGGGAGCTGTAGACTATATTGCTAAACCTATTAATCCGGCTCTTGTAAAAAAAAGAGTAAGAAATCAGCTTGAACTGAAATTGTATCGGGACCGGCTTGAGGATCTTGTGCGGGAAAGAACAGCTCAGATACATGATACCAGACTGGAAATTATAAGAATGCTTGGCCGTGCAGCGGAGTACAAGGATAATGAAACCGGTACTCATATTGTAAGGATGAGCAGATACTGCCAGGAAATAGCCCTTGCATGTGGTGTGAGCGAAAAAGAGGCGGAACTTCTGCTGAATGCTGCTCCAATGCACGATGTAGGTAAAATAGGAATTCCAGACCGGATCCTTCAGAAACCGGGAGCACTTGATGATGAAGAGTGGAAAATAATGAAGGGGCATGCTTATATGGGGCATCTTATTATAGGCAGCCATGATTCGGAAATACTGAAGGCCGCTTCTGTTATCGCTTATCAGCATCATGAGAAATGGAATGGTAACGGTTACCCCAGAGGTTTGAAGGGTGAAAATATAGAATTTTTCAGCAGAATTGTGGCTCTTGCTGATGTGTTTGATGCTGTAACAAGTGAAAGGGTGTATAAGGAACCATGGTCCATGGATGATGCTCTTGATCTTGTTAAAAGGGAGAGGGGAGAGCATTTTGATCCTGCAGTTGTAGATGCATTTTTTAAAGCTCTTCCGAAAATAATGGAAATTAAAGAGGAATATAGTGATTAGCGGTGAAATAATTGGCCTGTTTTTAGTGTTTTTTGCCAGGGTTGCTGATGTTTCAATGGGAACTTTCAGAATTATACTTATTTCCAGGGGCTATATTCGTATAGCGCCATTACTGGGATTTTTTGAAATTTTAATATGGATTACTGCTCTGGGGCATGTTTTAAATAATCTTACAGGCGTTACAAGTTATGTAGCTTATGCAGCAGGTTTTGCAACAGGAAATTATGTGGGAATGAAACTTGAGTCGCTGATTTCAATTGGGTACCAGTCAATAAGAATTATCACTACTGAAAAAATAACCGCCCTCCCTTTAATTCTCCGGGAGGAGGGTTTTGGGATTACAACAGTTGCGGCAAGGGGTATGAAGGGTGAAGTGCAGCTTATTTATACAACTGCTGCTAAATCCAAAGTTAAGAAGCTTCTCGCTATAATAGAGGAACTTGAGCCTAAAGCTTTTGTTACAATAGAAGATGTGCGTTCATACCGGTCAGGATTTGTGCTGAAGAGTGAATTTTTTCAGAAATTCGGCAGAGCAACTCTTGGGAGGAAATAATGAAGCAGAGTAATTATTGTTGAGTATATTGTTATGGATTAATACAGGCTTTTACATCTATACCGCCTTAGGCGGCATAGATGTAAAAAAATTTTTATTTTATATAAAAGTTCGGGAATTGGCTCCCGTCAATCAGGAACCTCCCGGTTTCCCCAATCTGCATAATATCATTCCCGCAAACATAATTAAAGCAAAACATATAATTAAAGGAATAAGTGTATGAGTTGCTCCTGCAAACATTACGCTTTCCTTAATTGTATCTGTAATAGGATCTGAGCCGAAACCTGGCAGGATAAATGAAGGTTTAAATGAAATTACAACTGCAGCTGTTGACATTATTATAATAATATATGCCGGGTATTTTAAAATTTTACCTGCAAACCTTGATCCGGTTTTTTTATCCGGAGCTGCAATAAAAATTGTAAAGATAAAAAACAGAATTATACCAGGTGTAAGGTACTTCAGATATTTGCCGTAAGTAAAGAAAATCATGGCATATTCAGTTATTTCAGCGGCTTTCCCTTTGATAATAATGGGGCCTGATGAATTTATAACTCCATTTTCAATAGTCATTTTGGCATCTTTAAGTTTTGATCTGGCATATTTTTCAATGAGCCATGAATCAGACATGCTGAAAATTTTTGTTATAACCCAGGGATTTTCCAGGCCCTGGATTGAACCTATACTTTTAACAAAAACCTCGCTGAGCAGGTGTCTCTCCCGTGACACTCCCCCCTCATCCACCTTTACCCGGAGGCTTAGTTTTAATGGGGGCAGTTTTAGAATTTTCCGGTTTTCAATCATTCCTGATTCAATATCAAATCTTTGAACAAAAATATTTCCCTGTTCTTTTTGAGTCTTATGGGTCATTAAAAAATCGAGGTAAACGTTTATTGTTTTTTTAAGCTCGGCGTCAATAAAAAGGGTGTTTAATTTTTCTGTTAGTACAGGGCTTATTTTGTGAATATCAGCATACATGGTGTTCATGAATTCACTTTGTCTTGATTCAAGAATTTCTTCAGCTTCCTCTTCTCTATCTTCCAGATCCCGGTCAGCCTTTTTCAGGTTTCCTTCTGCAATATCAAGCTCTTTCTCCAGCTGTTCTATCTGTTCTTTTTCTGATTTTCGGAATTCTTCGATCTTTTTAAGTTCTCCTTTCAGTTCGGCAAGTTTATTCTCTTTAAAAAGGTCAAAGTCATCCTCAGTTTTAAATTCGTCAGAAGATTTAATCCATTCCAGATCTTTAAGCTCCTTAATCTGATTTTTAATTCTACTGTATTCTTCTGTTTTGTATAACCTGTTAAATTCAAGGTTTTTATCCTGGTATTCTCTCTTGATTTTTTCATATTCGGGCATAAAGGACTTGAGTCCGGTTCTTTTTTCAATTTCTCTTTTTACATCATTTTCGATTTCAAAATTTTTTGCTTCAATGATTTTTTCAACAGGATTCATCTGCTTTATAATTCCTGTATAAAATCTGTCCGATGTTAGAAGAAGATGAAAAACAGTTAAAATAATCAGTACCGGAATTATTAAAAGCGCTGTAAAAGATATGAGATACAGCAAAATTCCTTTTTTCTTTATCATGTTAATCTCCCTGTGATATTTTGATCGCATTTATAAAAATCAGCAGATGCAGTTGTTTGAAAAATTGTAACTACTGTTTTTTAAACAGTGTTATTCTGAAAGGGAAGAATCAGATAGTAGTTACTGGAGTTTCCCTTGTAATTTCAGTACTAAATACCTATACACTGTATCCTGAAAAATATTTTTATCACATCTGCAAAGGTATGGAATACAGGCTGATCTCCCTTTTTATGTCTGAATCTATTGTTAATTTTAATGAACATAACAATAGATATTGATTTGTAAACAATTTTAGCGGATAAACATTAGATTTTTCTATTTCTCAATAATCTCAGGAATTCTGATATTATTTTGATTATTCCTGTAAAATCATTATTATTTTAACAACAGATGCGACTTTTAATAAAATAAAAGGAGGTATAATTATGAAAGCAGGATTATTGCTTAACGGCAGCGGAGCTATTATTTACCTTACTTCCCATAAAGGAATTGTTGATGATGAACTTGTGAAAAAGTTCCGGGCAAAGGGTATTATAAAATTTATGGCATATGAGCTTCCTATTGACGAAGTTAAAAAGCGTTACGGTTTACATTTTGATATTGTTATGGGTGACCTTAATGAAAGTGATGATTTAAGAATACTCGATTACGACGGTTCAAGAGCTTTCGGGGTTTTTTCTTTTAAGGAAATGGGTGATCCTTTTTATGTTGAATAGAGGGAGAGCCGTCAGATCTGATTAAGGGGGTTATATTCCTTAGTAATAATTTCACGAGCTTCTTCCAGAGAGGCCTGGTTAAGCCAGTGTATTTTAAGCCCCCTCCGTTCCATGCCTCTGAACCAGGTCATTTGTCTTTTGGAAAACCTGTTAATTGCAATATTCAGTTTTTCCTTCATCTCTTCTCTTGTTATATCACCTCTAATATATAAAGCACAATATCTGTATTCCAGGCCCAGCTTTATTAATCTCTCATATGTTATTCCTGAATTTATAAGCTCCTCCACTTCCTGAATCATCCCTTCGTCAAAACGGTCGTTAAGCCTTTTTTTTATTTTTTTTAACAGTATTTCTCTAGGCGAATTAATGCCGATTACCAGCGGATTAAGGGTGTTTCCATTCTCAATAATTCCGGTATCGCTATATTTCATATGTCTGGCTATTTCAATACCTCTTATTATACGTCTTTTACTTGATCTGTCTGTTTTCCTGTATATTTCTTCAGATTCATTTTTGAGAATTGAGTCCAGTTTATCCATGGCAAGAATTTCCATTTCTTTTCGCAGATTTTCATTAATTGGCGCATCCGGCAGGGTGTATCCTTTCAGGGCTGCTTCAATATAAAGGCCCGATCCTCCTGCTAAAAAAGGGAGGTGTTTATCTGCTGTAATCGAGTTATAGGCAGTTTTAAAGTCATCGAGATACCTGTAAAGGCTGTATTCCTCTGAAGGAAGAGCAACATCAATAAGATGAAATGGGACATTCCCGTCAGGGGTTGTGTATTCATTCAGATCTTTCCCTGTACCTATGTCCATTCCTCTGAAAACCTGGCGTGAATCACCGGAAATTATTTCTCCTTTAAATTCGAGAGCAAGTTTAACTGCCAGAGATGTTTTCCCGCTTGCAGTGGGGCCGCAAATGGCGATAATATTGTATTTCTTATTCATTGTTTACCTTAAAGTGTAGCGTTACATTGAAGCTTTTTTTTAACAATTACTTTTTCCCGAATTTTATTAGCCCTCCTTCCGATAATATTAATGAAATAAAATATTTATTTTGTTTAAGCAATGATTTTGAAGTACAGATTATAGTGTAATAATGCTGTTTCCCCTACCCGCTGTAAAAGGAGGTGCGGTATTAAAGTATTATATATATGGATTAATAGTTACGGAACAAATTGTAATTTTTAAATGGAAAAGAAATGGATAATTATAAGTTTATAATATCATTTATCCCGGTTATACTCTATTATCTTGTATACTACAGATATTTCTCCACAGGTAAATCAGGAATTAAGTTTTTATCAGCCTTCCTGTCCGGAACAGGTTTTGCGCTTTTTCTGATACTAGTAAGCGAAATTGTTTCAGCTCTGATTTTTAAAAGCGACCCCCTTGTAAAGGCTTTTGTAACAGCCGGGCTTATCGAAAAAGGTGGAGCATTTGTTATTTTATATGTGCTCTTCAGGGATTTTAAAGGTTTTTCTGTTAGAGAAGGCATTATTACAGGAATGTTTTTTGCTCTGGGGTTTGCCTGCGTGGAAAATATTTTTTATGTTTATGATCAGCCAGGGGTTGTTCTATATATGCGGGTTATTTTTTCTGTTCCTCTGCATATAACCACCTGCGGCATGGTGGGATTTTATATGGCAATTGCATTTTTATGCAGTTCAGGATTAAACAGGTTTCTGTACATGCTTAAGTCTATTCTGGTTCCTCTCTTTTTTCACGGCTTTTTTGACTTTCTTTTGATTAAAGGAGGCCCCGGGGTTTATGCTGCCGCGCCTGTGCTTATTATATCAGCAGTACTGCTTGAAGTTATGCTGGCCCGTTCAGGAAGTATTTATTCAAAAATGGAGCTTCAGGTTATGGGGCTTGACTTTGAAGCATGGAGACTTAAGGACAGACAGCCCAGGTATGACAGGTGGGTAAAAAGGTATACCGGTATATTAAAATCAAGGCCAGCACCTTTTTTTGCATGGAATCCGGGAATCATCAAATTCACCATTGTATTTATGCTTATTTCGGCATCTGTGGCTGCATTCCCTCTTTACAGCCGGTTTGCAGAAAGTCTGGCAGATGTAATCCGCACAGAAGAAGCTGTAGCGGTATTTATCCTGTTGCCTCTTTTTCTGGGATTTGTTCTCATCATATCCGGTGCAGTAAATCCTATGTATTTTGTTAAAAGTCTTTTGAGTCTTCCTGTGATATCTGATGTGGAACTTATAAGGGGGGATATCAGAGAAAATCTTGTAACAAATGATCTTACCTCCGGAAATTGTTTCCTTCAGACAACTGAACCAATCGGCGTACAAAACAGGGTTTTACTTCGTTTTAAAATGGCCGGTCTCAAGTCCGGTAATGTAACCGGGAAGGTGGTATGGGAAAATCACAGAGGCCTTCACGATTCTTTTGGATCTCTTGTGAGTTTTACCGGACAATACAGAGGGTTTTACTGGTTTATTATAAAGTATAATTTTTTGAGATTATGGAAAGGGGCGGTTTTTTTATTCCGACTACCGGGATTTGACGCATTAAAGGGACTTTTCTATAAGCCTTTTATCATTACCCAGGAGGATATTTATTTTAAAAAAGGTGATATTATTTTCCGCGAAGGGGATAGGGGCGATCGTTTTTATATGCTTAAAAAGGGGCGCGTAATATTTTATAAACAGAAAGAGGATGATTCCATTATAACAGTAAGTACAGCAGTAACCGGCGAAGTGTTTGGAGAACTTGCTGTGCTTGGTAGTGAAGACAGGAGAAATGCAACAGCGATTTGCGCGGAAGATACAATTGCTGCTGTAGCGACCCGGGAAAATCTGGAAACCCTTTTAATGAATAATAGTGAGTTTGTTTTTAACCTTTTATCATCTCTCACAAGCAGGGTTATTATTTCTGAAAAGATTTTTTTTGAAAACATTAAAGAGCTTGAGATGAAAAAAGCGGAAAGTGAAAAGCTTGCTCATATGACTGTAATGCTTATTCTTATGAATATAGGTTTTGATTCACCCCTGCTTGCTCCCGGCGGCGGATTGACAATAAACAAAATGATAGATTCAATTAAAAGCATGGGAGACGGGGAGTTGTCTGAACTTACCCTGCTTCTTGCAAGAAAACAGGAGGCTTTAAAGAGCGGTGATGACCCGGGGGAAGAGTTTATTAGTGATTTGAAAAAGATGATGGGAGTATAAAAATAAAGAGGGGGGGAATTACTCCCCCCCTGCTGAAATTTAATGTCTATTTTTTATTAAGCTGTTTTTATTCTGTTTTTGACGTAAATTCCAAAGAGCATCCCCGATACTGCAAGGAAGGCGACAAGCACAAAAAGCCTGTTCCCCGGTTTTGTCTTAAGAAGATAAGCTGTGAGGCTTGAAGGCTTGATCTTTTTAAGAGTTATTTCCTTGATTTTAATGTTTGTATCGAATTCTCCGTCTTTCCATGAATCGTTCAGCCATGTAAGATAAATTGTTGTGTTGCCTGCAGGGAGATTAAGAGTGCCTTCTCCCCATTTCCATCCCTTATTATGTGCCGGTATTGCTATTTCAGTTGAACCATAATGGGAATCAACCGCTACAATAAAATTGTCATAACTTTTCGGAAGATCCAGGTTTCCATGGTTGGTTGCATGAATCTTTATTTCATATGTGCCTTCTTCAAGATTTCTGAAGGTGTATCCGATTGTCTGATTCGCCCAGTAAGTATAGGCATCACTTTTGTCAAAAAACCATCTGCCGTCAATGTAAGAGTACTGATCTCCTTTGACCTTGCCGCTTGTAACTGTACGCACCTTCGGTTCTCTGGTTTTTTTCAGGATAATATTTTTTATATTCAGGTTAACATCATATTCATCTTTTTTATAAGCGTCATTTGTCCATACAATGTTAAGCTTCTGCCCATAGGGATTATCCAGCTTAAGTAGAGCTTTGCCTGAAAAATAAAGGTCTTCTGATGCCTTAACTGATACTGAGGAAAGAATATCACCTGTAGCAGCATCAACTATGTTAAATGAAAATCTGTCATAATTTTCCGGAATTTCCTGGCGGGCCTTTGCAACAATGATTACTTTGTACCAGCCTGGTTCAGCATTGTCTATATTAAGGAAAAGATTTTCATTCGCCCAGTTGGTGTATATACCGCCAAGCATGCGTCCCCCGGACCCTATTACTCCTCTCAGGTCTGCTATTTTATCTCTGATCTCCATTATTTTTTCGCTGGCATCTTCTTTGCTGATAAGGTTATTTTTATAATCTGCCCTGATTTTTTTAATTTCAGTCCTTAACTGTTTAATCTGATCGCGTATAGCCTTTGCTTTCTCCGCAGAGAAAAGTTCTCCGCTCTCCTGCTCAAACCATCTTCCCTGGGATGAGTCGAGTGAATATAAAAGGTTACCCTGATCCTGATCCTCTGAAGTTTCGCTGTCTGTATCTTCTTCCTGTCCAGGGCCTGCTGTTGTGCTATCCCCTGAATCAGCAATTGATGTATCACCTGAAGTTTCGGATCCATCAGAACCCGTGTCAGAAATACCGCTTTCATCCTGTTCGGAATCCTGATTTTCTCCTGCAATGTCAGCAGGTTCTTCGTCGGATAAAGTTCCATCATTATCTATGGTATTGTCGCCATCAACACTCCCTTCAATTTCCTGTTCAGGCATTGATAAAACCGTATCTTCATCAGGAGTGGTAACTTCCTGTTCCACAGCATCTGAAGCAGGAGGATCCACTACCTGAATAGTGTCAGGAGTAGTTTCCGGACCTCCCTGTCCGCTGTTGCTTCCTCCGCCTCCTCCGCAGGAGATCAGAGAAAATACCATTACTGATGCTGTCAAAGCTGATAAGAGCAATGAAATTCTTTTATTCATAATTTTCTCCTTGTAAAATTATTCTCATAAATTTAATAAAGCTGCTAAGCACTGTATAATATACTGATTATTATGCTTTTATGAAACAGATACAGCTTTAAAATATAACTTTTATGAAATTAATTCTAATAAAAATTTTATAATTACCAGAAATTAATTTCTATTAAAAATAACCCGTATGGGCTTTTTTAATATAATACATTTTTTTGTAAATGACAAATTTTTTTAATTTTTTTTTAAAGAGGAAAAAATGAACGAACCCTGGATTATTGCTGCAATAATTATAATATTATGTCTCCTTGTGGTCCCGTCAATAGCATTTGCCTTTATTAATTATCAGAAACTGAAAAGACTTGAAGAAGGTAAAAATAACGATGTTCTGCTTAATCTGGTGAATTCACTTAAGCAGGATATTTCGGATACATCTCACAAAAGCCGAATTGAGTTTCAGCAGAAGCTCGATTCTATTACTTCATTTTTAAGCAGAAGTCAGCAGGAGAGCTCCCAGACACTTCAGAATCAGTTCCGCCAGTCAACTGCTATAATTAAGGACGTTACTGAAAGACTTGCAAAGATTGATGAAACAAATAAACAGGTTCTCGATTTTTCCAGACAGATGCAGAGCCTGGAAAATATTCTGAAAAACCCTAAACAGAGAGGGATACTGGGAGAATATTTCCTTGAAACATTACTCGGCAATGTGCTTCAGCCTAACCAGTATAAAATGCAGTACAGGTTTTCCAGCGGAGAAATTGTTGATGCGGCCATATTCTACAGGGATAAAATAATTCCTGTAGACGCGAAGTTTTCTCTGGAAAAGTACAACCGTTTGATGGAGGAACAGGATTCGGCATTGAGGGCGCAGATTGAAAGAGATTTTAAAGCTGATCTGAAAATCCGTATTGATGAAACATCAAAATATATTAAGCCTTCGGAAGATACAACCGATTTTGCCTTTATGTTTATTCCTGCTGAAGGAGTTTACTATAATCTGCTTATTTATAATGTGGGTACGGTAAATGTTAATACCCAGGACCTGGTTGAATATGCATTCGGCAAACATGTAATAATTGTATCACCCACATCTTTTTATGCATATCTGGAAACGGTTCTCCAGGGGCTGAAACAGCAGAAAGTTGAGGATAACATTAAAGTGATTATAAGCCGGATAAAGGAATTAAGCAGACACCTTAACGGATACGAAGAGTATATGAACAGGCTGGGTAAAAATCTTTCCACCACAGTTAACAGCTATAATACAGCCACAAGGGAATTTAAAAAGATTGATAAGGATATTGTAAAGCTTACAGAAGGTGAATCCGGCGGAACCTATGATACTTTGCTGATAGACAAGCCTTCTGACGATTAGCCAGAAGGCCTGCGGTTATCTTACGGCTGCTGTTTTTCTATAGTTCCAGGTTGATCACTTTTCTTTCCTTAATATAGCCTTTAAGCATAATATCAATAAAAGTATCAAGTTCCTCAAGTGAACATTCACTGGCATGCTGTTCCAGGTTATCCGGTTTCCATTCTTTTGCCATTCGTAACCATGTTGACTTCCGCGGATCCATGGGACATTCAACAGAATCTATACCGAAAAGTGTTACCCCCCGCAGAATAAAAGGGAAAACATTTGCTTCAAAATTCATCCCGGCAGCATTGCCGCAGGTGGTAACTGCTCCGGAATAGGCAGTTTGTTTTATCACGGTTGAAAGTACGTTGCCTCCTACTGTGTCTATGGCGCCAGCCCATAATGATTTCAGCATGGGCTTTCCTGTTTCATCATTTACTTCATCTTTGGGAATGACTTCTTTTGCGCCAATGCTTTTTAGAAAAGCTTCATCTTCAGGGAATTCCTTTTCCGGATCAGCATGAATCCCGGTTACAGCCACAACATGGTAACCTGCTTTTGCAAGGAAGCTCACGGCATGGCTTCCCACACCGCCTCTGGCTCCTGTAACAAGAATTTTGCCGTTCTCAGGCCTCACCTCCCCATATTCAATGAGCTTGTAAACGGAAAGTGCTGCAGTGAAACCGGCTGTTCCGAATATCATTGATTCTTTAAGGGTAAGATTATCCGGTTTTTTTAATACCCATGCGGCAGGAACTCTTATATATTGAGAAAAACCGCCTGAGGTATTCATTCCGAAATCGTAACCTGTAATTATTACCTCATCACCCTCTTTAAAATCAGATGCTCTGCTTTCAGCTACAATCCCGGAAGCGTCAATTCCCGGTGTATGAGGATATTGCCTGGTAACGCCTTTGTTTCCTATTGCAGAAAGTGCGTCTTTATAATTCAGGGAAGAATATTTTACTTTTATCAGAATATCACCTTCAGGAAGCTCTGAAATATCTCTCTCTTCTATCTTCCGGGAAAACTGTTTTTCGTTTACTTCACGAACAACCATGGCTTTGAATTTCATTTTTTCCTCCGCTATTGATATTACATTTATGATGGGGAAGTGGAATAATTATAATGCCGGAAACCCCTGATACTTTTAAGCCTGTTAATTATGGTAGCAAAGTTTTTTCTCCGGTCAAGGGGTTTTTTTGCATAAAAAAGGACGTCTATGGAGTATTGCATTTTTCAACCCTGTTGCGCCCTGAATTTTTTGCTCTGTATAGGGCCTCGTCAGCATCTCTGAGTAGTATTTCAAGGTCTGATGGGGATTTTACTTCTCTTCCTGACACGCCAAAGCTTGCAGTTATTGATACATCATTATTTAACAGGACAACACGGCTTTGAGCCAGTACTCTGCATAAACGGAACGCCAGTTTATGGGCAGATTCTATCACTGTTTCAGGGAGAAGAATGACAAATTCCTCCCCCCCGAATCTGCCGAAAATATCTATATCCCGGATTTCCATTTTTATAATGTCAACAACATGACTTAATGCTTTGTCACCTTCAAGGTGTCCGTATCGGTCATTTATCTCTTTGAAATGGTCTATATCAAAAATAATCAGAGAGACGCTGTGTCCAAAACGGGCGCTTCTGCTTATTTCTGTTTTTGCCATGGTTATAAAATGTCTTCTGTTGTGAATCCCGGTAAGTTCATCTGTAGAGGCAATTCTATGCATCTCATCCATAAGCCTGACCTGCTCGGTAGTGTTGTAAGCCATAAGAAGATGTCCCCTCTGTACTCTGCGCAGATTGATGAGAGGTGCCAGGTGAACCTTGAAGTGGCTGGATTGACCGCCAATATCTTTTATCATGGTTATATAACCGTAACCTGTTTCATCTGTTTTTACAAGTCTGCAGATTTCCGGGTAATCATTAAAGACAGTGCTGACAGAAAGTCCTATGTTATTTCTGTCCAGTTCCGGGAAAATAACTCCAGCCATGGGATTGTAATCAACAACTCTGTGCTCCAGGTTAAGAACAATTATACCATCTCTCATGCTTTCGAAGACAAATCCCCTTGCAACAGGAGAAAGGTCAAACAACCTGTATCTGAACAGGGCAACTGCCCAGATTGGTGCTGTAAGAGTTATACTGATAGGTGTAAAATCTATTCCTCTGAATGTTGCACCAGAAAGATTGGCAAGAAGAGCAAGCCAGGGCACCATAGACCCTGCAAGCATAATAGTTGCCTGTTTTCTGAAAAGGGGGGCGGATTTTCTCATAAAATTAAAAAAAAGCAGACTCCCTGCAGCGAGTGTAAAGTTTATGAATGCCATGTGCACAAAGTACCAGGGCCCTTTGCTGTAGCGAAGGAACGAGGCATGGTTTGACAAAATAATATACGGGTCAATATAGTAAAAATTATGGTGTCGGGATGTTAACTGCATCAGAAAAGTTATTACCGGTATAATATACACAGCTGCATAAAATTCCGGGGTGAGCATTGAATTTTTTCCTACATATCGTAGTGCAAAAATTATATAAAATGCAGGCAGTAGTGATATCCCTATATACTGAAAATTTGCCCAGAACAGTCCCTCTTCAAGTGTTGTGCTGGAAAGTTCAAAACCGTAGCCAATAGTATAGCAGCTTATGCATAGCATAAGTGCAGTAAAGGATTTGGAGCCGTAGGTCTTAATATATTTAACAGACCATCCACCCAGAAAAAGGGTTACGCATCCTGAAAGTATCATGAAAAAGGTAATAGTTTTTAGTTCCATAAAGAGAACTTGATTTTTAAAATAACTTTTAAATTATTACAAGCTCTTTATTTGTTAAAAAATAATTTTTATAATTGTTAATTAATCAACAATTTTCAGGAATTAAATGACTTGCCATCTCCACCGTGTTAAGCCTCTTCCTGGTTAACCCGGATTTTTTGTGATGAATCATAATTGTTTTTAACAGATAAAAGTCATTGAATTATCTTGACAATAAAATATCAGTGAATACCATTTATGTGTATAGTGCAAAGGTTTATGAAGATAAATCTGTCCTGAAATCCTTATGCTGACTTCTCTGATATTTTTTAATTAAAAGGTGAAACAATGATTGATATATCTGCAAAATATATGGGCCTGGAATTAAAAAGCCCGGTAGTTGCTTCAAGTACAGGGCTGACAAGTGATATAGATACCCTTATAGAGATAGAAAAAAGCGGGGCAGGTGCTGTTGTTCTCAGGTCTCTTTTTGAAGAGGAGATTCTTAACAAAATTGATCTTCTGTCAGAGAGCACAAAAAATGTCGCCTATGCCAGGGAAGCGGGTGATTACCTGAAGGTCTTTACCAGGCAGGAAAGCCTGGATAAATATGTAAACCTTATTAAAGAAGCTAAAAATAAGTTAACCATTCCTGTTATTGCCAGTATTAATTGCCTTAATGCTGTGGAGTGGATATCTTTTGCTTCAGCCATTGAAGCAGCAGGGGCTGATGCAATTGAAATAAATATTTTCAGGCTTCCATCTGACCCTGAAATAACCGGTGAATCAATGGAAAAACTTTATTTTGAAGTTGCCGGAAAAATTAAGAAACAGGTTGGAATTCCTGTTGCATTTAAGATTGGTTTTTACTTCTCCTCCCTTGGCCGTACACTTTTAAAGCTATCTGAAACCGGGCTTGACGCTATTGTTCTTTTTAACAGGTTTGTTAATTTTGATATTGATATAGATAATATGAAACTTCAGGCAGGGAAAATATACAGCGACAGTCATGAGATTTCTCATGCCTTAAGATGGGCAGGAATCGTTTCAGGGTCTGTAAAATCAGATATCGCAATATCCACAGGTATCCATGATCATAAAGGTATTATTAAAGGTATTCTTGCAGGAGCTTCTGCCTGCTATGTTGCTTCAGTACTTTATGAAAAGGGGATTGACCATATCGAAACAATGAATGAGGGGCTGAAGGAGTGGATGAAAAAACATAATTTCAAGTCAC
>CAYYKZ010000008.1:0-19355 GCA_964468455.1 uncultured Leptospirales bacterium
AATCATCGTTAACACTGGATCTGCATAAAAATGTAAAAGGTGGAGTGGCAGGAGCCCTTTCCCTGGAAAGATTCAGAAATAGAGATGATCAGGGTATAAGCAGAGAGGTTTTGTCATGTGAAATATCAGCTAATATCACTATCCTTTTTTAAGAAAGAAAAAATGCGTTTTTTTATGCTGCCGTAGAAACTTTCCAGTTCGCTGATGTAAAGGGAGTCTCTGCTGATTTTCAGGGTTTCAATTGTTGTTGTTTCTACAATATTCCAGAGAAGATTTCTATCCGGAGCATTGATGAAATAGTTTAATGCAATCTGATAAGCCCCTTTGTATTGCCGTCCCCCTCCATTAGGAGTTATGCGTTTGATCACACGGTTAAGGTCGACTTTTGAACTTTCTGTTCTGAAGGAAACATCCAGGTAAAGATCATTCTTTTTTTCATTTTCAATTATTGCAAATACTGCTACTGTTTTGTGACCGCTGTTTTTAAGAATCATATCAGCAGATATGGCCATTGAATCTCTGTTCTTTGCATCAATATAACCTATTCCGTATATACCCCAGTCCTTATAGGAAGTACCGTTTGCAAGGCCTTTTTTGTAGCAGAGAATGGTTTCCGGGGAAACAGGTATATTGTTTATGCTGCTGAGTATTTTTATATCCGCAAATTCAGAAAGATAATTCAGGGCTTCTATATCAAGAGGTGTGGTATGGTCGTATTTATCAGTATCGGTTTGTATACCGAATGTCAATGCTGTTGCTATTGCGGTTAAATCATTTTTCTCAAAAGTCATGCCCAGGTTTTTTATAATAAGTGCAACAAGTGTACTTGTTGATCCGGAGTCGGTTCTTATAAGTGAAAAATCAGATTTTACATTATTTTTTAATTCTCCGTGATGATCAATATGGGCTGCACATGGTATGGCATCACCAATACTTTCAATCCGGTTGTTCTGAAAATCTGTAACGATATAAGCATCATATTTTTTATGATTAATAACCTTCCCGAAAATTACCGGTATTTTAAGGATGTCCAGAAATGCCTGGTTCTGGGGGAGGGATAATTTTTTTTCAGCAAAAATTTCCGAGTTAATGGAAAGGTTTTGCAAAATAATTTTAATTGCATATGCAGAGGCTATTGCATCAGGATCAGGTGATCCTGGAATATAGAGCGCAATATTTTTATATTGTGATACAGCATTTTTAAATTGAATAGCTGTTTTATCCATCAGAGTCTACCTTTTTGAATATTATGATGGAAACATCCTCCAGCTGATTACGGGACCCTGTAAAACTGCGGAATTTTTCATAGATTTCCCTGGTTATTACTGCCGGAGTTTCTCTTGAGTATTGTACTATTACATCTTTTACCATTTCTATGGTGAAAAATTCACCTTCTTTGTTACAGGCTGATAATAATCCCTTGGAAAACATCAGTCCAATAGATTTGTCTCTTAATCTGCCTGTGGTAAGCTGATATCGGGTATCCATATCTGCTCCAAGAGGAACTCCGGGTGAATCGATCTCGGTGAACTCATTTCTATCTGTATCATATATTATAAGCGGGTTAAAGGAAGCGCCTGAGTATAGAATATCTCCCTGTGAAGAAATAATAGCAGAGGCTGCCCGGGCTGTTTTCCCTGATACTCGGGAGGTTTTTATCACCTGATTCATCATATTGAGAACTCTGTCTGGTGAATTGAAAATGAAAGATCTTGTGTGAAAAATTGAAAATAATTCCAGGCCCAGTATTGCTGAATCAATTCCGGAGTACTCAAGATCGGATATAAAGACTGAAATTTTATCTTTAGCTATTTTAACAGCGTCAAAGTAGTCGCCCCCGTCAGGTGAATTGTTGAGGCTTATAGAACTGATTCTTATTCCGTCGATGGCAGGCATTTCAGCAGGCATTATCCTTTTCTTTATGGTTTCAACAACTATTGTATCGTGCTCTTCAACCTGTTCAGCAGTAACTTCATCAAGAATAAGTCCGGTTATCAGGAGGTTCTGAAGTTTTATCCGGTATAGCTCAAAGGCGGCAATGTGTTCTGTTGTATAAGGTTCACCATTTTCAAGTCTGCCAAGGAAAAGAAAACCTATTATGTTGTCAGACATACTCCTGAAGGACATAGCTATTTCGATATTGTTTCTCTGGAAAAAATTTAAAATTTCCTCAGGTGGTGCAAGAGCCGGATCTGTAGTAAGATAAGAATTTTCAAAAATATAGTCTATTGAAGTGAGAAAAAGAGATATTTTACTGTCAAAGCTGAAGAAGGAGGGTGTCAGCTCCGGGCCGTAACCGTATGTGTATTTATATCCGTTCTCCCTTCTGCTGGGGAGGAAAAAATAGGTTGCAGTTACACCCATTGTTTCTTTTAAACCAGCTATACTGTCCTGTGTAAGTGTATTCCAGAAACTGTCAGTATCAGAAAAATGTTTAATGTCATCAACTGACATGAGAATTCTGTTAACAATATCAACGAGGTTTGAATATTTTTTTCTATGTATTTTTTTCCTTACACCTTCAGTAGCCCTGTAAATCAGCACCATTAAAGTAAAGGCAATAGTCCCTTTTATAATAAAGTGAATCTGTTCCGGTATCAATCCTCTGTTTTCAAGTTCCAGAAGAGCATATACAGGGATCAGAAGAAGCAGGAACGTAGCTATAGCAATAGCTGAATCAAGGTAGAATTGTCCAAGATTACTGTTTTTAAGATTATAGACAATATGATGAAAAAGAATAAGGATAAGCAGAGGAGGGCCTGAAAATAACGGGTTAGCTGTAATATCAGTTTTCAGAACCAGTGTTCCCCATGCGCTTACTGCGAAGGCTATAATATAAATTGCCAGCAGTCCGGCAAGAAGATGCTTCAGCGTACCGGCTATTCTCAGGTAGGGGGTCTTTTTTATTTTAAAAATAATCAGAACCGGAATGGCTGACATAAAAAACAGAATTAAAGAAAGCTGTATTATTATGGTAATTTTATTGCTTATAAGCAGGCCTGAATGAGTAAAGAGTGGAGCGTGGATAACAAGTATGTAGTCAATTGCTGATACAAGCAATGCAAAGGTTGTTAAAGGAATATTTTTCCCCGGTTTTTTGTGAGGATATGCCCCAACAATACATAAAAGCAGAGCTGCTGCCGGAATAGGCAGAAACATAGTAAGTTTTGCAGCATAAACGCTGAATTCAGGTAAAATCCCGGAGTTGTTTATAAAAATCATGGAAAAAAGTGATGCGAGTATTCCGGAGAAGAGTACAAATAGCAGATTTATATAAAGAAAATTTTTTCTTAATAGATTTGTGATTAAAGTGTAAATTGAAGTTGAAAAAGCAAAAAGATTAATGAATAATATCGAATAATCCAATTTTCTTTACCTGCCGGGATAATTTTTGATTATATTAACCTTTATCTTTTTTTTATTTCAAGTTAAATATTATTCTGAATAAAATTTATTCAGAACTGCCGCTATAATTATTTTAAAGTTATTCAATTACACCTGATATGCTGAATAGAAATTTTTAACACAGTGTTTTAAAGAGATTTATTTATCTGAAATAAGATAGCACGATCCTGACTTCTCCACGCTTGAATGTACAGGGAAAAGAGCATATGCGGAAATAGATTTTACTTGACATTTTTTTGTTTCTGTGATTATAAAAAATAAATGTATAAAATTGTTGAAAAGGCCGGTGCCAAGATTAATCTTCACCTGGACGTTCTGGGGAAAAGAAGGGACGGCTATCATAATATATTCAGTATTATGGCAGGGCTGGAGCTTCATGATGTTGTAATACTTGAGCATTATGATCTTGCCATGGGTGAGAATCCTCCTGAAGTAGTGATTGAGAATGGAGGGGGAGTATTCAGTCATGTTCTGGATGATATTGATGTTAATGATAATCTTGTAGCACATGCTGTAAAAAATTATCTTAAAAAAGCAGGTTTAAGCGGCAGGCTGCATTTCGTTGTTGAAAAGAATATCCCCCATGGAGCAGGACTTGCAGGAGGGAGCAGTGATGCTGCAGCAGCATTAAGAGCTATTGACGCAGTTGTTAATACTGAAACTGATAATATATTGAATCAATCTGCTATTGAAACCGGATCAGATGTGCCTTTCTGTTTAAATGGAGGCCTTGCCTTTGTTGAAATGAAGGGGGAGCGGGTAATACCTCTTGATATTCCTCTGGATGGTTATATCCTGCTTGTTAATAATGGCCTGATTGTTAATACCGGATATGCTTACGGGCTTCTGGGGAAAGAGATTTGTGATCCTGATGCTGAAATTATCGAGTTAAGAAGAGAAAAGGCTGCATCTGCCCTGAAAAGCGGGAAAGCGTTCTGGAAAGATTATTTTAAAAATGACTTTGAAAAACCTCTTTTTCTTGAATATCCTCAGTTGAGAGCTTTGAAAGAGGATTTTTACAATTACGGAGCCTGTTTTGCTGCAATGTCCGGCTCAGGATCAACTGTATTTGGTGTTTTTGATGATGAAAATAAATGTATGGACGCTTTCAGGCAGTTTACTGATAAAAATAACAGGTGTTTTTTCTCTAAATTTGCTGTTCCGGACATTTTGTGATTGACAATATGGGCAGTTATTGAGAAATGTGTTTGTGTTTTATGGTCTTTAAAGGTTTAAACTCATATTGAAAATTGAGGCGTAGCCAAGCGGTAAGGCACCGGGTTTTGGTCTCGGCATTCCAAGGTTCGAATCCTTGCGCCTCAGATATTATCTTTTCAATTCAGGAGATAAATAATTAAAAAAATCTCTTCAATTGTCCTTGCCGGAGGAAGGGGTGTTCGAATGCAGTCTGAGCTCCCCAAGGTCCTTCATCATCTCAATGGAAAATCACTGATCGAGTATGTTGTTGATAGCCTGAATTCAGCAGGAATTGATGACATACTAGTTGTAGTTGGATACAGGGGGGATGATGTTGTTTCCCGACTCGGCAGCAGGGTAAATTATGCATGGCAGTATGAACAGCTTGGTACCGGACATGCAGTTATGCAGGCTGAAGATTATTTCAGAAATTATGATGGTGATATTTTAGTAGCCTGTGGTGATGTCCCGTTGATAAGACCTTCAACCTTCCGCGACCTTATTAGAGAGGGGGAAAAAGAAAATACCGGAGCTGTTGTCCTTACAATGATCCCTTCAAACCCTTTCGGCTATGGAAGAATTGTAAAGGATAAAGACGGTTCATTTGTTTCCATTGTTGAAGAGAAGGATGCGTCAGAGGAAGAAAAGAAGATAAAAGAGGTAAACAGCGGTACCTATCTTTTTAACAGTACTCTGCTTTTTGAAGGACTTAAAAGTATAACAACAGATAATGCTCAGGGCGAATATTATCTTCCTGATGTTCTTTCATATGTTTTAAGCAGGGGATATAAAGTTGAAACAAACCTTCTTGAAGATTCTCAGGAAGGGAGAGGAATAAATACGCGAGAGGAATTACTGGACGTTGAAATGTATATTTCGTCGCAAAGCAGGTATAAGATCAATGAATAACACCCCTTTAAAGTTATTTTCAGGCACTTCTAACTACGCTCTTGCGGAGGAGATTGCATCCTATCTGGGTACGGAACTATCAGGAATGGAAGTTAAGCGCTTTAAGGATGGGGAGATATCAGTTAAAATAAAGGATAATGTAAGGGCCCATGATGTATTTATTATACAGTCCACCTGCAGTCCTTCAAATGACAATATTATGGAAATGCTTCTCATGGTTGACGCAGCGTTACGCGCTTCGGCTTCCAGGATAACAGCTGTAATTCCCTATTTCGGTTACGCAAGACAGGACAGGAAAGTGGAACCGCGAGTACCGATTTCTGCTAAAGTTGTTTCCAATATCATTCAGGCTACAGGCGCAGACAGGGTTCTTACTATGGATCTTCATGCTGACCAGATCCAGGGTTTTTTCGATATACCTGTTGATAATTTATACGCCTCCCCAATAGCGATAGATTATATTAAAAGCCTTAAGCTTAATGATGTAGTTGTAGTATCACCTGATTCCGGTGGTGTTGACAGGGCAAGATTTCTTGCTAAAAGAATAGATGCCGGACTTGCAATCATAGATAAAAGAAGGCCTGATGCAAATATTTCCGATGTTATGAATGTTATTGGAGAGGTTGAAGGGAAAAACTGTATACTTATTGATGATATTGTTGATACTGCAGGATCTATAACAAAGGGTGCTCTTGCATTAAAGGAGATGGGAGCTTTGGATGTATACTGTCTTTTTTCTCATCCGGTATTATCTGATACTGCTGTGGAAAAACTTGAGCAGACCTTATTCAAAGAAATAATATTTACGAATTCAATCCCTCTTGCAGGGAAAAAGATGCTTCCGAATATGAGAGTTTTGTCTATTGCTCCTCTTTTCGGAGAGGCAATTAGAAGGATTCATAATGGAGAATCAGTGAGTTCTCTTTTTGTATAAATGATGAATTAAATCTGAGTTGATAATAAAGTAAGGGGTAAAAAATAAAATGAATGGAAAAAATTTAACAGCTGAGCCTAGAGAGCTTACAGGTAAGAATAATAATAACAGGCTGCGCGCTGACGGGTATATTCCTGCTGTTGTATATTCTCATGGAGAATCTGAGGCAATTAAGATAAAAGAAAAAGATTTTTTTAATCTTTTTAAAGGAAATATCTCAGAAAGTATTATATTTAATATTGATATTGCCGGTAAAAGTAATGATGACATGGCATTTATTAAGGATTATCAGCAGGATCCTGTTACCGGTGAGATAATCCATATTGATCTTTTTAAAGTTACCAAAGGTGAAAAGATTAAGACAAATATTCCTGTTGAACTTATAGGTACTCCAGTGGGTATCAAAATGGGCGGTGTTTTTAAACATGGGGAAAGAGAGATTCATGTCCAGTGCTTGCCAAGACATCTGCCTGAAAAAATAGAAGTTGATGTTACAGAGTTAAAACCTGGTGATGCTATAGTTGTTAGCGATCTTAAAATAAGTGAAGATGTCGAAATTCTTACCACTCCGGAAAATGTAATTGCAGCAGTATACAGACCGCGTGCAACAGCAAGCGAAGAAGAGGAAGAGTCTGTTGAAGAAGTAGCAGAAGAAACTGGAGAGGAAAACTGATACTTTAACTGAAAAGGCATAAAATTTATGAAACATTTCCGCTTAAATGTTTTCATAAACTTTGATATAAGTTTTACAAAGGAGTTTCTTTATTGAAATTAATAGTAGGTTTCGGTAATCCGGGAGAAAGATTCGCAAATAATAGACAGAATATCGGATTTAAAGTAATTGATATCCTGGCAAATAATGAGAATATTGATGTTCGGGTTAAAAAAAAGAAATCAATAATAGGGCGCGGGAAAATCAGCAAACAGGACGTTGTTCTTCTTAAGCCCCAGACTTTTGTAAACCTTATTGGAGAATCTGTTCTTTATATAGCTTCTTTTCTGCGTATAAATGTTAAGGATATATTCTGTATTGTTGAAGATTCTTCTCTAGACCTTGGTGAATTGCGCGTTGATTATATTCATTCCGATCTTTCTCACGCAGGTGTTGATTCAATGGCTGTTGCTTTGAAATCTGATAAATTTGCAAAAGTCAGAGTAGGAGTAGGGGGTTGTCCTGAAGGGATGTCTATGGAGGATTATCTGCTTCAGGATTTTACTTTTGAAGAAAATCTTTTGCTGATTGATGTTCTTAATAAAGCAGAGAAGGCAGTTAAAATGCTGGTTACAAACAGGATTGAAGAAGTGCAGGAAAAATATAATCCAGAAGGTGCTCCAAAGATAAAAAAACGTCAGGTCAAAGCTATCCATATTGACCACAGGAAATCTCAAAAAAACAGCTGATCTTATAATTTCCCCATCGGGGATTTACATTTCATTATATTCAATTCATCCCTATTACTGGAATCCCTCCATTTTACGTCTAAGTAAGTATAATCAACTCTATAAATTTAAGCTTTGATATGCAATTTTTCTTGACTTTATCGATTAATTAAATTTAATTAAGATGATTAAATATGATATATTATGAATAACTTTCTTAATTTATTGTATAATGCTCCGGGGGTTAAATTATATGTTTAGAAATCTGATGCTGGCAATTTTTTCTTTTGTTATATTATTACCGCAATACAGCAGTTTAAATGCACAAAGTAATGAAGCGGGTTTTAATCCTCAATATAATCCGGTTTCACTGGTAAAACGGTTAAGTTATGAAAATTTCAGGAATATAAAACTATTAAGAACAGCAATACTTAATTTTGGAGGTGGAGAGCAGGAGATGCAGAAACTCATAGATCAGTATGCAGATGCCAGCGCTCTCTATTTTCAGGACAAGATTCCGGAAGCAGCTGCTAAATTTACTGAAAATGAAAGAGAAATTTTCAGAACTGCCAGAAGAATCGCCGCGCAATACAGGAAAGAGTCCGAGGACTTTCTTAAAAAAGGAATTAAAAGAAATATCCAGATTAACCTTGAATCGGAAGTTGAAGGAAATAAAAGAAATGCTGTCATGGATAAGTATCTTGAGAATGCCAAATTTTCATTGAAAAAGGCAAATTCAATTTTTGATGATTTCAAGTATGTAAATGATAATCAGGCTGGTTCTGCAAATCTTATTATTTCATCCATTTATTATTACAGGCTTTCCAAGGAGAATCTTTTCCTTATGTATCAGGCTCATGTAGAATCTCTTGATCTTGATAAGGACAGCAAAAAAGACAGGCAGATGAAAGATGATCTTCTTGCTTCTATGCTGAAAGAGGATTTCAGAGATGGCTATGAAAAGGATTTTCAGGACAATAAAAATAAGGTATTTACATCTATGGAGAAGACAAATTAGTTTAATTTTCTTCCGGTTCATCCTTTAGAGCACGGAAAGCCATTATTCTTATTTTTCTGTCATAGTGAGTTAACAATGAAATAAGTTTATCTCTGGTTTTGTAATCAAGTCTGTAACCTTTAATAGCAGATAAAGCAGCCTTCAGAATTGAGAGGCTGCTTTTTTTGTTATTAATGATTCCGGCAATTTCCGGATATAGTAATTCATTTTTATATTCAATATTCTGAAGTGCCGCCAGTCTTACGGAAATAACCGGATCATTTATAGCTTGTATTATAAGAGAAATGTTTTTTTCCTGTATTTCAGGATCCTTTATTTTTAAAATCCCCTTTATGGCAGCTTCTCTTACAAGCCAGTCACTGCTTTTATAGCTTTCAATAAAGATGTTTTCATTATCTTTTATTCTGTAATCACCCAATGCCAGTATAGCATGCCATCTGACATTTGCTTTAGGATCATCCATTGCCAGTACTTTCAGCCTGTCTATTGCTGCCGGATTGGACATTAAATGGAGCCCCTGGACAGCCTTAATTCTTACCGCTGATTGCCGGTCTTCTGTTGCTTTAAGAAAAAAAAGAAAAATATTTTCTGAAAAAATTGAGTCTTTATATTTATACATGCTGACAACAGCTTTTTCACGCTGTTCCCAGTTGTCTGATGAGTAGAGATGAACTGCGTCAGTTATTTCATTTTTTATTCTATCATTTTCATTTAATGATATAGAACTCCTGCCGCAGCTAATATTAGTAAGAATTAAGAGTAATAGTAAATAATTTAATAGTCGATGATTACAGGCCATTGTTATGCTTAATCTCTGTTCCTGAATATCCAGTCAATTACACTGTTGTCCCTGCTGCGGAGAATTACCCGGGATAAATCCTTTGACAGGTGATGCTTTGTAAGCCATGATCCCCGGAGAAGGATGTCTGTTTTTTCAGGTGTGCCTGGGGGCTGGTTTCTGAGAACAAAGGTCTGTTCACCTTCTGTAAGAATATAAGCTTTTCTGATAGAAGGATCTGAACTGGCTACCCCTGCTCTGCTGCTGTAGACCATAATAGCGGTTTCATCCTTTGCTGCGATTATGTATAGTGATGCACTGACACTTTTTACAACAGAAGTTTCTGTTTCTATTACAAGCGAAGTGTCTGTGAATCTGTTATTCTGTGTAATGGTTAATGTTCCATAATGAGCGCGTAACAGGGAAGGCATATCTTTCTCTTTTTGCCGTATGTTTTTAATAGTTATACTTGATTGGCCTGTTATTTCAATCCCTGTACCGTCTTTGAAAAGTATCCGGGCCATTGATGAGGGCATGGTTTGTATTTTATCACCCGGAAAGATCCTATTATCATCCCTTCTGCAATATTCATTATAACAACCTGCAGGGAGTATGTCTACTTTCCCGCTGAGCTGTACAATTGTTCCTATTTCCTGAAGTTCAGCAAACAGTGCTGAAGGAAGCAGAAGAATTATTATAATTTTTTTGAGCATACCTATTGTGTTTTACCTGTATATAGATCTATACTGAACCGAAAATTTAATCGTTCTATATATGTAACCCCTTGTCTCAGCGAATGGGGCAAATTCAGCGAAATAATCAATATTCTGTGATTTAAAACGTTCTTTCCAGTTATTAACATTCCCTGGCCCTGCATTATATCCTGCTACAATATATTCTATCCTGCCGTCATAAACCCGGTTAAGCCATGAAATATAATTGGTTCCCAGTTTTATGGAGGTGCAGGGATTTTTCAGATTATAACCGGATATTTTAAGCTGCCTTGCAATACCTGCTGCTGTGGCAGGCATAAGCTGCATAAGACCTTCTGCGCCAGCAGAGGAGACAGCTTCAGGAACGTAGTTTGATTCTGCTTTGATCATACTGTAAATAAGATTTTTCGGGACATTATATGCCTCGCTTTCCTTCTCCACACATTCCCGGAATGATCTGGGATAGAGGATTTGTGCTATTTTTTCAGGCATTAATGCTGTATTTTCCTTGATTTTAAGAAGATGAAGAAGTCTGAATCCGTAATAGGTGCTGTAATTGTAATGTCCGTATTGATGTGAAAAAAAAGCCATTGCAATTGCAATATCAAGTGCAGCTTCTTCGTCATCATCGGGAATTGATCTTAATTCCCTGTTTATAGAAGAGATATCTCCTGTCCGGAAATATTTTTCCAGTTCTATTATCCGTCCTTTATAATTACTCCTCAAGTCCAGAGATGATAACCGGGAGTATAGTGATCTGTATGGTGCTGTGATTTCATCTTTGAAATCATTTAGACGGGTTTCCCATGCATCAGAATATCCTTCTTTTATAAAAAGTCTTGTATGGTAAAGATGCATTTTTTTTGTTTTGTCACTATTTTTTGACTCTATGTATTTATCATTAAGAAGATCCTGCTTCATGCTTGAAGCCTCCTCATTAAGGAGTTTCAACGTATATGCTGATTCTGGATTGTAATAACAGAGATCTTCAAGAATCTGATTTTTCCGTTCATCATTAAGGGTTTTTTGAGATGATTCAATAAGATAAAGCCAGTAGCGGCAGTTTGCAGAGTATTCACCATAGGGAAATAATCTTATAGATTCTTTGAAATAGGCAGCAGCTTCTGTGTATCTGGAGTCTTTAAGATAGTGGCGCCCTGTCATCCATTTGAGCCTTCCTGTAAGTTCATCTTCCGGAAACCTTTCGCTGAAGATATTCATAAACCGGATTGCTTCAATACTGTTCCTCTCTTCATAGAAAAAAATGAGTCTAACAAGAACACGTCTGGCTATATCGTCATCACCTGAGTCAGCTATTTCTTTGTAATGTCTTACAGCTTCGTATCGGGAGCCTTTATCCCATAATGTGCTGGCATGCTCAAGAACAAGATTATCATAGTATGAAGTGTTTTTTTTCTCGTTTATTATGGAGTAGACTTCATTTCGGTTTAAAGCAGTAAATATTTTAACTGCAGTAATATCTGTATCTTTGTCATGATCTTCTTTTTTCAGCAGGGCCATTATCTTAAGGGACTTCTCATTTTCTCCTGCTTCATGTAAAGCATTGGAGAGAAGGATGATTTTTTCTTTATCAGTTATGGTAATGCTTTTATTATCAAATAATACGAAGAGCCTCCGTGCTGCAATATTATCCTGCCATGCATCTGTATTTGCTTTAATAATATTAAAATATGCTTCAGATGCTTTTGAGTAATCTTTGAGACCTTCAAAAATAGATGCAAGACGGATATTTATAAGAGCGAGAGAATTGTTGTCTGTAAATTTTTCAGAAAGCTCATTAAGAACTTCAATGGCTTCATTATCCTCTGATAGTCGGGTAAGAGATTTTGATTTAAGTATGACAGAATCCCTGTAAAGAAAGGAACTGTCTTCTTCCATTAAATCAGTAAATTTAACTACATACTCATGTTCTCCATATTCGTAGAAGAGTGATGCTATTTCATAGACAGCATCATAGTAGAGGGGACTTTTAAAGCTGAATCCTTTCAGGAAAATATATACAGGGCTGGGGTATATTTTCATGTTAAAATTAAATTTTGATTTAAAAGCGCTGTTTGCATAATAAAGGATAGCCTTTTTCAGATCCTTCCTGTTTTTGTAAGCTTGAGCAAGTACAAAATTTTTATTATAATTACTGCTTTCCTTTTCAATGATATTTATAATTTCATCAGGACTTTTGTAAAATCCAGGTCCCTGCCATTGATCTTCTGATTTGGTTTCTGTACATGAAAAGGTGACAAACAGAATCTGCATCAGTAATATTCTAAAAAAAATTTTATTCATTATTCTTCCTTCCGGTATTTTTCGTATTCAGGGATTTTTTCAAGTTCAGGCTTGTTCATTATCAGATCGTAGAAGGAATTATCTTTTATTTTATAATAATTGTCGGAATGTATAGAGAGGAACCGTTCAGTATCATTTTTAAGATAGGTTCTGATCAGATCAGCCTTTTTATCGTAATTATTATACATTGTTTTCCCCTTCTTTTCAGGGGGAATATTTATTTCAATCATTGCTATTAGAGCATATCGTCTGGCATATTTCGTCAGCTTCAGAGCTTTGATATACTCATAAATACGTATTGAGTAATTTGATTCAGGCAGGTTATCAGCCATAAGCGTAATCTTGCCCGCTTCATTTGATGCCCTGTATCCAAGTGCAAGGTATTTTCTCGCCGCCTTATCGCCAGATTTAAGAACATAAGGAGCAAATTCGTTAATAAGACGAGTTGATTCGTCTTTTTCTCTGGAGTTTATAATCTGCATGAGTTCTATAAGAAGTGACTGGCTTTTTTTTACTTCAGTGAAGGCATCGTGAAACTGAAATTTCATGTAAAGAATTCTCGCAATAAGATCTCTTTGTGCTGCTTCAGTAAACAGAGTTTTTTCATGGCTTGTCCCGGAATTGGAAACTGTGCTGTTTATGAAAGTGAAAAAATATCTGCTATGCTTAAGGCCTCTTTCCGCACGCCTTTGCTCACCTGCACTTAAGCTGGATTTCGTGCGCTGCGAAATAGCCGGAGCTGATAAAGAAATAATTATAAAAAGTATAAAAAAAATTTTATTAAAGCTCAAAAACCATGCCCTCCCTGGCCAGAAATATTTCTGTTTTATCATCATTAAGGAGACGGGCGTGTTCCAGAGCCAGTATGTAATTTGAATAAAGGATATTATCTGAATATGCGGGTTCGTGATGTGTCATTACAAGTTTTTTTACATTCCAGTTTATTGCACAGTTTACAGCCATTGTATAGCTTGTATGGCCCCAGTCAACTTTGAGAAAAGCTTCGTCAAGGGTGTACTGGGAATCGAGAACAAGGAGATCGGCATTATTGAAAAATTCCTTTGTATCACTTCTATTTTCAATGGTTTCACCGGTAAATTCTGTATCTGTTGCAAAGATGAAAGTTTTCCCTTCCTGGGTGAATTTATAGGCAAAACAGCCCTGGGGGTGTTTTAAAGGATAAATGCTTATCTGAAGTCCGGGTTCCGGTTCAATAATATTTCCGGGAACAGGTTCAATATAATGGTAGTTTTTTATTGATGAGGTATCTTCAAATTTAGCAGGGAAAAACGGCGGTTTCATCTGGCTTTCAAGTGCCTTCTGCTGATATTTAAATGGCGAGTAGAAGTTGAGGACATTCCCCGGAACATATATGGGACGGAAAAAGGGGAGTCCCTGTATGTGGTCCCAGTGGTTGTGAGTTAAAAATATATCCAGAATTCCTTTACCTTTCCCGCAGTCACCTTCCATCAGATCATTGCCGAGACGCCTTATTCCTGTTCCGCAGTCGATAATATATGTTCTGCCGGATGATGATGTAACAGTTGCACATGTTGTGTCTCCGCCAAATACATATTTCAGTTCATCTGAAAGAGAATTTATAAAAGGATTAATATCTTCTTTCTGCAGTTTTTCCGCTGCAGCGATTTCAAGTATTCTCTGAATTTTTTCATGGTATTCTGCATTGCTTAACGGGGAAGGTAGAGAGCCTCTTACACCCCAGAGTTTTATTTGCATTCTCAGTAAAGCTCCCTTTTTTATTTTTTAGTAGTAATACTTTTTATAAACGTATTATTCATTTTAGAATAATTGCAGCGATTAAGCATGAGAGATGATTAGCTGCAATTAAGGTTCAATATATACTGAATAAACTTTTTTTTGTCAAATATATTAGAATTAATATATTATAATCTTGCAATATCAAACAATATAATTGTATTATGTTATTCTCTGTTCAGGATTGTTACTGTTACTGTCAATGGTGCCTGAAGTTAGTTGTAAATCCGGAATAAATTATTACAATAATTGAGTAAAAAAATGTCTGACAATAACCTGAAAAGCAACACCGAATTATTAAGAAAAATTGATAGTGGCGAGCCCCTGAAAATTAATTTTCAGTTTGTATCAGATGATACACTTGCACTTCTGAATAGTATTACTGCCAGAGTTCTTGCAAAGTATGATCTTCACTATATTCTTTATTCCATGCTCACAATAGTCAGGGAAATAGTTGTTAACGCGCTTAAGGCTAATGCAAAAAGGATTTTCTTTACAAAAGCGGGTCTGGATATTGATAATGTAGGGGATTATGAAAAGGGGATTAACCTTTTTAAAGAAAGTGTTGTTGGTGATTTTGACACTATTAAAGATGATATTTTAAACAGCAGCTATTATATTAATTTTATTCTTACCTATACCGATGAAGGCCTTAATTTCACTGTAAAGAATAATGCCGGAATTCTTCAGCAGGAGCAGGTTCGTATTAATGAAAGAATAGATTCTGCAATCAAGAAGAATAATTTCCATGAAATATATGATGATATTGAAGATGATACTGAAGGTGCAGGCCTGGGCATAGCCCTGGTTGTGCTTTTTTTAAAAAGCATGGGCCTTGATCCGGCGTCATTTAAAATAAGGAGTGATGGGAAAATTACTGTTACATCATTCTTTATTCCCTATAACATCAAGCCAGTTGGGGTAACTTCTCTTGTTAAGGAAAAAATACTTCAGGAAATAAAGGGAGTGCCTACATTTCCTGAAAATATCATTAATCTTCTTGATCTTTGCTCCAGCCCGGAGGCATATATTGATGATATAGTTGCCCGGATAAAGAGAGATGTTGCCATCGTTACGGATGTTATAAAAATGGCTAATTCTGCCGGATTTATTACAACAAAAAGGATTGAAGATATTGGTATGGCTGTAATGAAAATAGGCCTTAAAAATCTTAAATCCATTCTAATTGCCAGCAATGCCCGAAAAATTATGGAGTCAAGATACAGTAAGTTTGAAGAAATATGGGAACATTGCAACAGGGTGGCTGTTTATTCCAGGCTTATAGCTGAAAAATATAAAATGCCGGGAGTTGCTGAAAATGCTTTTCTTGCCGGGCTTCTTCATGATCTGGGACAGGTTATTCTTCTTGCTGTGGATATGAAGGGAATAAAAAAAATTGCAGAGATTGTTCATGACAGGAATATTATTACAAACACGATAATGGAAGAAATATCTATCGGAATAAGTCATTCAGAGATAGGAGCTTTAGTTTCTGAGAAGTGGAATTTCCCTGAGTACCTTATTCAGACAATAAGATTTCATCATGCCCCGGAGAATATTCAAAATGAATATAAAGATATTGTTTACACGGTGTATCTTGCAAATCTGTTTTGCGGAGTGGAAAAGCGGAAATATTATTATTACTATGCTTCTGAATCTGTTCTTGATAAATTCAGGATTATGGATGAAAAGGGATTAAAGAACCTGCATGATGAAATAAAAAAGAAATTTGAAAAGCTTTAATTAATGCGTATTCAGTATCTTTAGAGTACTTCTCTATATTTATTCCTCCTCCTGTTTTTCTATATTTATTCCTTTTTGTGCTTCAATGTAGATCCATTTTACTGGAACATTATGTATAATTGCGGCATTCCTGCAATCTTCGTATTCAGGTGAAACTGTAACTATTTTTCCATGAAGATAATGAACTTTAACATTAATTCTTCCATATATGGTCTCTACAGGTTGATTTTTTCTTTGCAGTATTCTCCGGTGAATATTTCGAATTTTTATACCTGATGTTGTGGTCTCACGGAAAATTATGTCAGCAGCTTCATCTTTCCTGTGGGGAAGAGTCAGTACTTTTAATACAGATGCGGGACGGTTTTTTTTAGTATATGCCGGTATTACCAGAGTGTCAAGTACACCTGCTGCATACAGCATTTCGAAAAGATGAGAAAAAATTTCAGGATTCATATCATCTATTGTTGTTTCAATTTCTGTAACGGTATCTGTGATAAATTCTGTACAGTCATTATAAATAAATATCCGAAGAAGATTTGGAAAGGGGAGATCTATTGTTCCCGCACCATAACCTGCAGTGTAATTTTTTATTTCAGGGAGTGACACGGTTTCTGATGAATAGTATGCAAGTATTGCTGCACCGGTAGGTGTGGCAAGTTCGCCATCCGCCTCGCCTGAATATATTTCTGTGAATTTTAATAGTTCTGCTGTTGCAGGTGCAGGAACAGGAAGAAGGCCATGTTCAGTTTTCACAAAGCCTTTTCCGGTATTTACCGGTGAGTTTGTTACAGAATCAATGCCGTGCATCCACATGGCAATGGCTGTACCGCAGATGTCGATTATTGAATCAATGGCTCCGACTTCATGGAAATGTATTTTATCAGCAGATGAATTGTGTATTTTTGCCTCAGCAGAGGCAAGAAGTTTAAAGATACCTATTGAGTCTTTTTTAACTTTATCAGGAAGTTGGCTGGTATTGATTATTGATAAAATATCATTGAGATTCCTGTGGTGCTGATTTTCCGTTACTTCTACTTTGAAGCCGGTACCCCTGATTCCGTTTTTTAGAACATTATCTGCAGAAATCGCGTAACCGGAAATATTAAGCATGCTTAGATTTTTCTGAAACTCTTTAAAGTCCAGGCCTGCATCAATAAGCGCTCCTACTGTCATGTCTCCGCTTATGCCTGAAAAACATTGGAAGTGTGCCTTTTTCACGCTTTATCCCCCCGGTTAATAAGAGATGCCATATAGCCTGCTCCAAAGCCGTTATCAATGTTAACTGTTGCAATTCCGGGAGCACAGCTGTTGAGCATTGTAAGAAGAGCTGAAAGCCCCTGGAAATTTGCGCCATATCCGATACTGGTAGGCACTGCAATTACAGGCCTTTCCACGAGCCCTGCAATAAGAGACGGGAGGGCACCCTCCATCCCTGCAACAGCTATGATAACTGAAGCTTCCCGTATTTTGTCAATGTGCGCCAGAAGTCTGTGCAGTCCGGCAATTCCCACATCATATAATCTGATAACAGGCGAACCCATTGCAGTGGCTGTAAGTGCCGCTTCTTCGGCAACAGGGATGTCGGAGGTACCTCCTGTTGCAACGAGGATAAAATTTTCTGTATCAGGTTCAGGAAATTTTCCTATGGAAATAATCCGCCCATGTTCATGATATTCGCTGACAGGAAAGGAACTGCTCAGATAATTGTAATTTTCTTCAGTTGCGCGTGTCGCCAGTATGAGCCTGTTTTTTTCAGCCAGGATTTCAGCTATCTTTTTTATCTGCTCATTGCTTTTACCCTGGCAGAGGATAACTTCAGGCTGACCTGTGCGTATTGCTCTGGGATGGTCAATCCGAGCAAAGTCGAGGTTTTCATAGGGGAGGGTCTTAAGCCTGGAGTAGGCGGTTTCAGCAGTAATCAATCCGTTTTCCAGTTCATTAAGAATAGACCTGATTGTATTTTTGTCCAAATTATTCCCTCTCTTTATCAATAACAATATTCATGCTTCCTCTTCGATACCCGCCAATATCAATGGCTACATAATAAAAACCGAGTTTTTTCAGTTCAGATTCTATTGAAAATCTTGTTTCTCTATCAAGGAATTTTTTAAAGTCCCTGTCATCAGTCTCTATCCTCGCTATATCTCCATGTATCCTTACTCTTACATTTGAGAATCCCTTTTGTTTTATAACTGTTTCCGCTTTCCGGACTTTCTCAATAAGCTCATGTTTAATTTCTGTATTATATGGTATGCGGGTTGCAAAACATGGAGACGGTTCCCTGTCCCAGTTTTTAATCCCCAGATGTCTGGCAAACTCATGTATCGATTTTTTGGTAAAACCGCATTCCTTTAGCGGACTTATTATGTTAAGCTCCATTAAGGCTTTTGTTCCGGGCCTGTAATCGGAGGTATCATCGTGATGTGTGCCTTCATAAATTGTATGTATACCCATTGATTCAGCCTCTGCAATTATGGATGAAAATACCGCCTTTTTACAATAATAACATCTTAAAGATGAATTTTCAGCAATATCTGCTATGGAGAGTATATCCAGATCAATAATTACATGGTTTATTCCCAGTATTGAAGTATGCTCAGCAGCTTCAGCTATATCTTCATCAGGGGTGAAAAGAGAATTAACAGTAAAGGCTGTAATCTGCCCCGGAATAATTTGAGATGCTGCATAGAGGAGGAGTGTGCTGTCTATACCTCCTGAACAAGCAATTGCGGTATTGCCTGATTTTTTTAAATACTTCTGCAGACATTTTACAGACTCCCGGGTTTTTGAAGTCAGAAGATCTAAATTCATGATTTCCTCTTGTTATGATACCATTAAATATATCCTTTCTCAATTTCTTTTCTATATTTATAATCTGTGGAAATTAATCAATACATCTTTTGTAAAAACAACGGTCTTTACATTGATTTTATATAGAAAAAGAACCATGTAAAGCCCACTCATAGATAAGTACTACTTTTATAAAAAAGAATCAAACCGAAGGTGAAATAATAGCATGAGGGTATCAGTATCTCAGGGTAAAACCCAGGTTGTAAACAGGGCTGTTCCCGGAGTCAATGGTCATAAATATTTGAGGGATTATATATTCATCTTCCACTTTCCCGTTTTGAATATTTTCAGTAGTGAAGATGGTATGTACCATTTCAACAGTTTTAGAAAGTGCAAGAGCAGAAGCAA
>CAYYKZ010000009.1:0-18765 GCA_964468455.1 uncultured Leptospirales bacterium
TTTTAAATATCATTGATAAAATTCTCGGCTCCATGGCTGATCCATGGAATGCGGGGATTATTCTTCAGTGTCTTACTATTGGAGGACTTATTGCTCTTATTTCAAAAATGGGCGGGGCCAAAGCGGTTGCCGAGTCCCTGGCAAAAAGGGCAAAAGGGCCAAGAAGCGCCCAGATGATAACATGGGTTCTGGGACTTCTTATTTGCATTGATGATTATGCCAATTCACTTATAGTGGGCCCCATAATGAGGCCTGTAACTGATAAGCTTAAAATAGCCAGGGAAAAGCTGGCATTTATAATTGATGCTACAGCTGCTCCAATTGCAGGTATTGCTCTTATATCAACATGGGTTGCCTATGAAGTGGTACTTATTAAAGATGCCTATGTTTCCATAGGTGTAGATGTAAATGCCTACGGTATTTTTATCCAGACAATACCTTACAGGTTTTACAATATTCTTATACTTGCCTTTGTTGTTATTTCCGCTCTTACACTTAAGGATTTCGGTTCAATGCTTAAGGCGCAGACACGGGCCCTTAAGGAGGGGAAGGTTTTTGCAGATGATGCCCGTCCCATGATTTCTACAGAAACTACCGGACTGGAGCCGGAACCTGAGACTGTTTTAAATATATGGAATGCGATTATTCCCATATCTGTGCTGATTTTCGGTGCATTTGCAGGTTTTTACTATAACGGCTACAATGCCATATCAGGCGGCGAGGATGAAGCGTTAAAGGCTCTTCTGGCATCTTCACCTGCATCCTTTGCCGCAATAAGAGAAGCATTCGGAGCATCTGATGCTTCAGTTGTACTTTTCCAGGCAGCTCTTCTGGCATGCCTTGTGGCAATGGCTATGGCTGTTTTCAAAAAGATTATGACAATAGAAGAAACCCTTACAGTATGGGTGCAGGGGATCAAGTCTCTTGTAATAACAGCTGTTATTCTTCTTCTTGCATGGTCTCTTTCAGGTGTAATCAAGGAGCTGGGAACTGCCACTTATCTTGTTAAAATTTTTGAAGGTAATCTGCCTGTTGCGCTTCTTCCGTCGCTTATTTTTATAATGGGATCTGTTATTTCCTTTGCAACAGGTACATCCTACGGTACAATGGGGATTCTTATGCCTCTGGCAATTCCTCTTTCACACAGCCTTTCAGGGGGTGACCCTGCACAGGTTATTATAAGCACAAGTGCTGTACTTACAGGTGCTATTTTTGGTGATCACTGCTCTCCAATTTCGGATACAACAATTCTTTCATCAACCGGGTCTGCCTGTGACCATCTGCACCATACAAAAACACAGCTCACATACGCGGTTGTAACTGCTTTAATAACCGTATTCTTCGGGTATCTCCCTATAGGCTTTGGCGTTCCAATATGGATTGTTCTCCCTGCCGGGATTGCAGCAGTGGGACTTGTTATATGGTTTTTCGGGAAAAAACCGGAAGATATGATAGCCTGACAATATAGAATGAAATAATTTTATTACCTGCCTGCATTATGTGCAGGCGGGTAATATTTCATGAGTCCTGCTGTATACTTCGATAAAATCTTCCAGCTGTTCCACTCATTTTACTTGACACGGCCTTTACCTCTATATAATTTTTTAGAAAAAATACCGGGAGAAGTTTTTTATGAATCCATACTTGAGATCACTTATTGTTGATGTTAACAGCAGTTTCTATAGAATAAACAGGTATAATATCGGAGAGTTTTTCGGACCCATTGACCTGGGCCTGCATTTAACCCGCAGATATGACAGCCTTAACATAGGAACAGGAATCCTTGCAGGGTCCATTTTCCCAGGATCCAACAGGCTTATAGTTTCCGGATTTTCACCGGGATGGGCAGGCTTTTACATTTCAACCATGGGCGGGGCAGGCCTTGTTTTTAACAACCTTGGTATAGATATGCTTGCTATTACAAAAAAGGCGCCAACCCCTTCAGTTCTTTACCTGAACAGGATCCATGGAGAGGAGATTCAGCTTTCAATTGACCCTGTTGATATTGATAAGGTCTGGTCTGAAGGGCGAAAAGGAGTTTATTCTCTGACAGATTATGTCCACGAAAAGTACGCTCACCTTTATGAAAATGATCCAAGAATTCTTGTTACAGGCCCGGCAGCTTCTGTTTCTGCAATAGGGGCTATTGCTTCAATGCCTATAAAAAAAGGTGTGGTTTCCTATGTTGATACATGGGCAGGGAGAGGTGGATTCGGTTCCAAGATGCTTCAGGAGCACAATATTGCTGCTGTAATATATGGAGGAACTTTTATTGATCAGGACTTCAGGGACAGGAATGTTGCTGACCAGTGGTTTGTTGATAAATATAATCAGAAGCTGGCTGCAAAAGACCTTGAGGCAACAGCGAAATACAGGTTTGAACCAAACTTTGATACAGGGGGAACATTCGGAGTAAACTACGCAACCCTGGGCGGCAAAATGCTTTCTTTCAATTACAGAAGTATTTATATGACTGAGGAGCAGCGTCTTAAAATACATGAGGATTTTGTAAGGAATCATTACCTGAAACAGTTTAACGAGGAAACCATAAAAACAAAGCAGCAGAAAACCTGTGGTGAGCCCTGTGTGGCTGTGTGCAAAAAGATGAATGATAAATATAAAAAGGATTATGAGCCTTACCAGACCATGGGGCCGCTGTCCGGAATATTTGACCAGAGAGCTGCAGAAAAGATTAATCATCATGCAGACATGTACGGTTTTGATGCAATATCTATAGGGGGCGTGGTTGCCTGGCTCATGGAGTGTCTCTATGAAGGGCTTGTGGAGCCTTCCTATCTTGGACTTGCTGACAGAATCCCTAATTTTGATCCTGACAATTTTGATGTAGTTAAGGACTCAATGCATAATGCTGAGATAGGTATTGATATTCTTGATGCAATTATTGAGAAGAGGGAGAACCTTGACCTCAAGGCCGGAGCCCGGAAACTTGCACGCCGCCTGTCAAAGAGTAAGGATAAGGAAATATTAAATAAACTTGTAACCAACTGTTTTGCCAGAAACGGCTGGATGGTTCCCAATCAGTACTGGACCCCGGGAGTGCTTTCTCCAATGGCGATTATGGGGAAATATTTTATGTACTACGGAAATGATTTCCTTTCTCCAAGAGAACTGGGCAGACAGGATGCCAAAAGGTTTAAAGGCGAGCTGATACTCGATAATATGGGGATGTGCAGGTTCCACAGGCAGTGGGCCGAGGAGATGCTGCCGGAAGTAATTGAGTCGCTTTTCGGACTGCAGGATGAGTTTCTGAAAAAGATTTCAAAAACAGCAGCAAGGATAAACAGCAGGAACTCCTCTGTGTTCTGGGAGTCGGAGAGAAATTATGATTTTGTCTATAATTTTCTGAAGCGGAAAAAGGATGTGGATAAGGTGGATGATCCTGAACTTGATAAATGGATTGAAGCCTTTGAAAAGGATAAACATGACGCAGCTCTTAACTTCTGGTATGAAATCCATAAAGGAATTCATGAAACACTGGAAGATTACTGAGATATAACAAAAAATCCGTACTGCGCAAGAAGATTCGGGTTTATTTTCCTTATCATTGATTTCTGCTCATATCCGGGAGTGAAGTGGCACTCCCGGAGAATTCTGAAATCAAATTCTCCGGACATTTTTTTCATATCCTTAATTGTGAGAAGATGAATATTAGGTGAATCATACCACTGGAAAGGGAGCAGGTCATTTACAGGCATTGTTCCTTTAATTAAAAGGTGTAATCTGGTTTGAATATATCCGAAATTGGGGAAGCTTATTATTATCTTTTTCCCGATCCTCAATACTTCTTTTATAACATAATCCGGTCTTTTTGTGTTCTGAATTGTCTGATTAAGTATAACATAGTCAAAGGAGTTTTTTCTGTAATCTGTCAGCCCTTCATCAATGTCAGCCTGATAGCAGTAAAGGCCCTTTTCAAGGCAGAGGCTGACACCCTCTTCAGAAATTTCCACTCCATATCCTTTTACTTTTTTTTTCTCCTGAAGCATTTCAAGGAGAACTCCGTCTCCGCATCCAAGGTCCAGAACCTTTGATTTTTCAGGTATTTCTTTAAGAACCAGGTCATAGCCGATCATTTATAATTCCTCATTTCGCTGCAGCCTCATATACTCGCTGCGTAAAAAATTTGATATGTTTTTTTCCAGTATATCCCCCGGAAGCAGGAATGCGTCATGGCCGTTATCAGTAACTATATCCGTGTAGTTTACATTTTTACCGTTAACCCTGAGGGCCTTTACTATCTGTTTTGCACTGTCTGTAGGATAAAGCCAGTCTGTAGTAAAGCTTATGATAAGATAATTAGCCTCAACATTTTCAAAGGCATTGGCAAGATCACCGCCGTAATCCTCCTGAAGGTCAAAATAGTCAATGGCCCTTGTAATGTAGATATATGAATTTGCATCAAAGCGTTCAACAAATTTTATCCCCTGGTGGTGAAGATAGGATTCTACAGAAAATTCTGAATTAACTTTAATGCTGCTTTTTGAGGCCTCCTGGAAGTTCCTGCCGAATTTTTCATGCATATGTTTTTCACTGAGATAGGTGATGTGGCCAATCATCCTTGCAAGAGAAAGGCCTTCAGCCGGGATTTCCTTCCCGTAATAATTTCCCTGGTTCCACCTTGGGTCATTGAATATGGCCTGTCTCCCCACCTCATTAAAGGCTATACCCTGGGCTGACAGATAAGCTGATGTTGCTATAGCTATACATGAGCTCACCATTTCAGGATATGATACAGACCATTGAAGAGCCTGCATGCCGCCCATTGACCCCCCTGCAACAGCAAGAAGCTTTTTTATGCCGAAATGCTTTACCAGATGAAACTGGGCATTAACCATATCTTTTATTGTTACCATGGGGAAATCGAGGCCATAGGGACGTCCTGTTTCAGGATTGACTGAAGCAGGTCCGGTTGAACCGCTGCATCCTCCTATCACATTGGAGCAGATTATGAAATACTTATCTGTATCAAAGGGTTTGCCCGGGCCTATATATGCATCCCACCATCCGGGGTATTTGTCGTCAGGGTGATGTCTGCCTGCTGCATGGGCACTGCCTGAAAGGGCGTGTTCAATCAGTATGGCATTATTTTTTTCACTATTAAGAGTGCCGTATGTTTCATATGCAAGGGTTATGGGGCCAAGCCTGTCGCCGTTTTCCAGAATCATTTCATCCGGAGGCTGGGCAAAGGTAAAGAATTCAGTTTTTACAATGCCTGCTGTTTTTTCTTCATCAAGGTTATTCATTAAAACCGCCTTTTATTGAAACAGCGGTTTTATTCAAAACAGCTGTCTCATCTTCCGGAAATAATCCGTTGGAATTAGCACCTTTTCCTTTATGGAATGGTTGCCGTGGCATCAAAGGGCCATTCCCTCCACCACTCTTGATAAGACTGTTATTTACATTAGTTGTCTGATGTATAAATTTTCGGGGACTTCTGTCAATAAAAAATAGTGTTAAACGAGTATTTTAAGTGATTCTTTAATAATTTCTTCCACGCCTGAGTCTTTTTTCTCTTTTACTATATCATTTACGCATTTTTTTGCTTTTGATTCATCAAAGCCCAGTGCAACAAGGGCATCAACCGCGTCCCGTGACGGCGAAAAATCCTCTTCTGCGGGACCGGCGATTTCTTCAAGGAGGGATATTTTTCTTTTAAGTTCAAATACAAGTTTTTCAGCTTTGCTTTTACCTACACCCGGTACCTTCAGCAGTAAAGCGCTGTTCTCTGATTTAACAGCTTCGGTAATTCTTTCAGCAGTTATACTTGAGATAATAGAGATAGCCATTGAAGGGCCTATTCCGTTTACACCTAAGAGAATATTAAACAGTGATTTTTCTTTCATTGTAGCAAAGCCGAAAAGCTTAAACTGGTCTTCTTTATGTAATGTGTAAACATGAAGGGTTGTTTCAGTAAGATTCTGAATCCTGTCAAATGTTGAAACCGGGATTGTCAGCCCGTAACCTACGCCGTTTATATCGAGTATAAGTGACGTGGGTTTTAATTCATCTATTCTGCCTGTTAGTCTGGATATCATATCTATTTTAAAGATGCCTGAGGATGTGCTGTTCGATAAAAAGTTTTTCTTTGAGTCTTAGTCTTGATGTATCTGCCCTGAGAATGCTTCCGGAAGGGATGTGAATGTTTTTTTTATTCAGATTATTCTGATCTGAAATAATTTTGTTGGAAATCTGAGCCCACTGACAGCCGCCGGCCGCAAAGGATTCATTGCTCAGGTCCATGGAGTTTCTGGTGATTACTATATCTTTTTTCATTATAAATACTTCATTTTTCTTTTTACCGAAACTTTTTTTATAGGCTCTTATTCTATCTCTGTAAATAATAAAAAAATGTTTTGCGGTTAGGGATGAAATAATCCAGGCAAGGAAAAGGGATAGTATTGCACCCATTGAAGTATAGAGTATAATTATTACAGGTAAAGGGGGATTAAAAAACCCGATTACAAAGAAATTAATAATATGCAGAAAACCGTAATATATAGCAAGCATGAAGAAAAACTGGAGGGGATGATGTGTAGTTTTCCATGAAATCCCTATGGAATTGGGCCGTTCAGTAATCTGGACAGAACTCCCCGGTGAAAGTGAAAGATCAATCGGACTGAATTCGCGCTCCTTTGGGAATAGAGGGGGAATATCAGTGTCATTAATTTTAAGTTCAAGGTTCAGCATTTTTTGAAGTTTTTCACCAAACAGTACAGCCCTTTCTCTGTCAGGGAATCGGGCAAGCATTAAAAAGGAACCGGGCCTGTTTTTAAGGAGTACATCATATTCAATCCGGCTTTTTTTATTAACTATCTTCTGTATTAATATTCCTGAAAAATAATCAGCAGGTATTTTAAATGGTGATATATCCCAGCTGTTTGATTCAAAAATGCTTAAATCTCCTGTATCATTAGTTACTATTTTATAATAACGCGAATTTACAATATAAAAAAGCCCCAGGGATATGAGAATAATACCCGCTCCTATCAGAAAATGGTCCAGAAATGGGATTGAACCAAGGAAGTAAAGACCGGTTGTAAAGAGTACTATGCCGGATAATTCTGAGAATAGAAAAGATTTGATAGGTGTTTTTATACTAAGGCTGTTGTTGGAAAAACTTAATCTGGATTTCATATTATTTTCACTATTATTATCAGAGCTTTTTTAAAAGAAGTTTATGTAAAAACACTGATTTATTTTATTTTGTTAAATGTAAATGATTATATACATTATTCAACAATTTTTTATTTAATAAGCGGTTATTCGCAAAAGTAAAAAACCCCGCTTATTCAGCAGGGTTTAAAATCAGAAAATTTAATTACAGCAGAATGCTACATATATTTAGGTTCCTTGTAGGAGTACATATCATGCACATGCCCCTCATTTTGAGCCATGGGGGACCTTAACTCAAACCTGAGTCTTCCGGAACTGAGGTTTGAATGCAGAGACTGGACATCTTTTACTCCCATGTCCTGGAATGAATGTTTAAGGCCCTGAATCAGATAGGGGAGGTAGTCGTGCAGAGACCCTTTGTCAAGAACAGCGCCGGAAACCCCCTGGGCGACAATTACCTTTGCATCTTCAGCAAAGTATCTTTTTGATCCTCCTGCTTCCATTGCTTCCATTGAGGCCATGCCTCTATATCGTTTAAGTCTTACACCGTTTTCATAAAAGTATTCACCGGGAGCTTCATTTGTTCCGGCAAACATTGATCCCATCATTACAGTTGACGCACCGAGTGCAAGTGCCTTGGAAATATGGCCTATATTTGCAATCCCGCCATCAGCAATAACAGGTACTTTGTATTTTGCAGCTGCTCTTGCGGTCCTGTAAACAGCAGTAGACTGGGATCTGCCCACAGCCATTGTGGTCTGAGTTGTGCAGATTGATCCCGGGCCCATGCCGATTCTTAAAGCATCAGCTCCTGCATTTATCAGATTCACACTCTGTTCTTCTGTGACCACATTACCGCCTATTACATCAATCTCCGGATATGTTTTCTTTATGTATTTAATCATTTCAACCTGGTATATTGAATTCCCCTGAGCTGAGTCAATTACAACAACATCCACACCGGCTTCAACAAGGGCTGCAAGCCGCTCCTTTGATTCCTCCTTTGTGGATATAGCAGCTCCTACACGCAGCTGTTTGCTGCTGTCCTTTGATGAAAGTGGATATTCATAATTTTTCAGCAGATCGCTTCTGCTCATCAATGCAACAAGATGACCGTGACTGTTTATTATCGGGAGTTTCCCTTTTTTTGAAGCTTTTAGAATTTTATTCGCCTCAAGCAGAGTAATTCCCTCCTGTGCGGTAAGAAGGTCTTTTGTCATTACCTCGGAAAGTTTGCGGTTTCTGTCTTTCTCGAAATCTATGTCACGGTTGGTTACAATTCCAACCAGTTTTGAATTGAGTTTGCCGTTTTCTGTTATGGGGATTCCTGAAAAATTGTATCGGGCCTTGATCATGTCAATTTCGTAAATACGGTTTTCAGGGGAAAGGACCATGGGATTGTTGATAAATCCGTTTTCATAGCGTTTTACTTTTCTGATCTCATCAGCCTGCTGTTCAACAGTATTGTTATAATGAACAATCCCTATTCCTCCCCAGAGGGCAAGTCCTATTGCCATATCCGCTTCTGTTACTGTATCCATTGGACTGGAAATAAAGGGGCTCTTGATTTTTATATTTCTGGTGAGATTTGTTTCCATGGTTACATCATCAGGAGCAAAATCTATAAATCCGGGGAGTATTATAAAGTCATTGTATGCATATCCTGTTGAACCTGTAAAAATTTCTTCAGCTGAAAATCCGTCTTTTATATCCATAATTAACTCCTTTATGAGCGGTTTTTATATTTCACAGACTGTTTTTCAAGTACCGGGATTCTTCCTGTTATATTAAAGCAGCAGATAAAAAAATTCAACTATTTAAATCAGCTCTTTCCGGAATTAGCAGTATAATTATAGGAGGTGAAAACTGTCATTCCGGTTCTGCTCCGGAGCTAATGACAGAAAATTTATACACCCCGCAAAACAGGCTGATATCTTTTTTAAATAAAAATTATGTTCGACATAAATTTTATTAATGATATTTGTCAACAAAAGATAGATGATTTCAGGGAATAATAGCCGATTTATTTTCTGTCTTTTGAGATTATAATCCGGTTTCTAAGGTGAAAAAATGGGTGAATGTAAAAGATGCGGTAAATGCTGTCAGGATGTAATGCTGGCTGAACCGCCGGAACTTCTGGAGAAGGCGTATTATTACTGGAAAAAATCAAAGCAGATTGATCCGAATTTTTCTGAAATATATCTTATATATCCTATGCTTGTTTTTCTTTATGAAAAAAAAGGAGATGATTTACCATATCATTACAGGTGCAAGCATTATACAGTGGATGAATCGGGGCTCCCTGCATGCTCAATTCACGAAATACGGCCCGGCATGTGCCGGGATTTTCCCTATTATGAGAATGTGGAATATCTTGCAGAGGATGAACAGCTAAGTCCCTATGAAGGGTGCGGATATAATGACCCGGAATAATTGATCATTTGATTTCCGGGGGGAGATATTCCCTGTGAATATTTGACATGGAATTGTATATATTTGCTGCAGCGTTTCTTTCAGTTTTTTTGATTTCCTCTATAAGTGATTTCATCCTTGCCCTCTGTGATCCGCCGGAATAGGGGCATATTTTTTTCTGTGCCGGAAAATTCCGTACTTTTGCGTATTCAGTTATTTTTTCCTCAGAAAGCATAATGAGTGGGCGGATAAGCTTAATTTTCCCTTTGAATAATTCAAGTGCAGGCGGTATGGAACTCATTGAACCTGAAAAAAACATGTTCATGAGGAGTGTTTCAGCAGCATCATCCATGTGATGCCCCAGTGCAATTTTATTGCAGTTCTCCTCCTCTGCAAGGTCAAAGAGCTGTTTTCTCCTGTGCCAGGAACATAGAAAGCATATGGATTTATCTTCAGTTCCGGTAAGGTCTGTTTCAACGTCAATGACCTTAAGGGGTACATTCAGATCATTGCAGAATGATTCCAGAAAATCTATGTCGCTTTCATATCCGACTCCCCTGAGGTGGATATAGGCTGCAGTTACATAATAATCCACAGGGAGGCGCCTTCTTCTCCGCGACAGGGTTTCCAGAAGAACCAGTGAGTCTTTCCCGCCGGAAAGCCCCACCAGTATTCTGTCATTCTCCCGGACCAGGCTGTACCTGTTAATACATTTGCCTACTTCTCTCTCAATGGATGCAGTATATTTATCAGTTTTCTGCATCAATCGTTAAAATTGAAACTATTAATGTAATACCTGGTGCCTGCCCAGTATCCGGGTGAGGCAAAACGGTCATTATCCCTAATCTTTTTCCGGGCAATTGTGAAAGCCGCAGAATATGATCTGCCTTTGCTTATTTCGCTGTAGAGGTATTCAGCAAAAAAAGCATTGTTTACATCCTGCAAAGCTGCCCCATTAATTATAGCTGATCCTGTACCTGGATCATGGATGAAAGCTGCAAGATTATTAAATCCGAAATCAGCGAATGGTACAGACGCATAAACAAGATCCGCTCCCTTAACCAGGGAAGCATAGTCTTTTGAATCAATGGTGAATCCTCGGGATTTTGTGTTATATTTTATATCTCCTGTTATATGGGCTATACCTTCATTTATTATTAGTTCTGCGCCTCTTTTAATTCCGGAATGCTTTATGCCGGTAATTTCCAGTTCTGCTGTAATTGAATTCCGCTTCCCTGCAGTAGTAAGTACGGGAGTTTCATTCTTTCTGCTGAAATCGGTCAGCATCGGAGAAACCATATAAAAGATCCCAGCCTGGTCAGCAAGGGTTGATTTGTCTCCGGCTATATCAAGGGGAGTTTTTTCGATGGATTCATCCAGTGAAAAGATAATATATTTTTTCCCTTTAGCGATGTTCATTACAGGGCGAAGAATATCGTAAAGCCTGGATGAAGCATCCGCAGCATCACTTCTTTTTGCAAGAGCAGGATTGAATTCATTGTTGAATTTCTGAATCTGTTCATAACCCTTTTCTATTACCAGGGCTCTTCTTGATTTTCTGTCAAATAACCAGACAAAGAGATCGTTTTTATTCTTTGAAATATTAATATAAACCGAGTCAGAGGGGAGTGACTGCTGCATTGCCTGTATATCTATTGCCCCGCTTTCTTTGAGATAATTTTTTCCTGTCTTTAAAGAGATGAGGGCCAGCTTTTTAATTTCATTGTAGTGATGAGCATCTGTATGCTGGCCTGTGCGCATTTTATAATTAATAAACTCATCAAAGACCTGGTCTGTTATCTGACTGTACCCGGAAGCTTCGAGGATGGAAATATCATTTTTCAGCATTTGAATTGAAGAAAGGAAAAGTGCTTCAAATTTATCAGCATCAGATTTTGTGGCTGATTTGAGCGAGCTTAACCGGTTTAACTCGACAAGGGAAAGCTGCAGATTAAGCAGGTATTTCTGAGAAACTGTAAGTTTATCAGAAAGATTAAGGGCATCTCCTTTTTCCCGTGCTTCCTTGAAGCTGTTGCCCCTTATCATAAGATTCATTAAAAGAAGATCAAGGTCAATACGGCTCCCCTGTTGCGGTTTAATAATTCTGTCAGCTTCCATGGCAGAGGCATAAGCCCTGTCCATATCACCTGTTATCATGCTGCTTAAAGCTTTTCTGTAAAGGGCTTCTCCTTTTAAATAGGGGAGGCCCGATTCTGCAGAAATTTTTATTATCATATCCTGGAGAGGAATTGCTGAAGAGTGTTTTTCATATCTTGTAAAGAGGTCCTCAAGATGATACAGAAGTGTGAGTGAATCAGCTGTATCAGCCTGTGAGATTATCCCGGTGAAATCAAGATTCATAATAACAGGGAATAGTTCATCAGCAACACCGAACATTTCGAAATTGGTTAATGCGTAAATCAGTGGGAATGGAGAGAAACTGTCATAGCCTGCTGATGTTACAGTTAAGCGCAGAAGTGAATCTTTTAAAAGATCCAGTTCTCCTGTTCTGTTTTTAAGCGAGGCAATGTTTTCAAATCTTCCTGATCCGGCCCGGTTATCCTGAATCGAGTAGGGAATGTTCTGGGAAAGAATTTCATTAAGAGACATTATACTGTCATCGGAAATTCCTGCAGCGGAGGATACTCCTTCAGCAGAAAAATATCTTGTGAGCAGTATTCTGTATCTTTCAGCAGGGATAAGAGTATTGGAGGGTTCTGCAATGGCGTAGATATAATCCCTGCATTTTTCCGCCCCTTCCTGAGAGAAAATGAAGAAAGCTTTAATGAAACTGTAATCTTTTGTATTTTTAATTGTTTCTTCATTTGATTTAAAGCTTTGAGCTGCGCCTGTAAAATCTCCGGTGTATAGTAAATGGTATATTTTCCTGACAGCAAATTCTTTACTATCTGTCATTTCCGCTTCTGCGGATTGAAGTGCTTTCCCGGCTTCCTCATAATCGCCCTTAAGGAGCTCCAGCATCCATAACTGAGAATAGTATGAGAACCTGTCTTTGCCGCCATTTAAACTTCCCCATCTGGAGAGGTGCATCCTGGCTTTGTCAAAATTTGACAGGGCCATAGCCTTTTTGAATTGTGACATCTCTTTTTCCGGATTTCCCGGAGCCGGGCCACCGGTAAAGGAGTTGATATTTCCCGATATAATGAAATTCTGATTCTCTCCGCCAATGGGTTTCCCCATGAGGTATGAATCAGCTGCTAAAGCCAGGTCTTCACTGTTTTCTGTTAGAGCAAATATGATAGAAGGTATGCCGGCATAAACACCTGCTTCAAGAAAAGCTGATAAATAATTATAATCAGGATTCTCTATGCTTATAATAAGACAGGATGGAACAATCCCGTGTGAGGAAAAAATAATTTCCGGAGTAAGTGAGTCCGCTTCACCCGATTTTTCAATTAACAGTGAATAATCCCTTACACTGCGCTGCGCGTTTTTTAAATGAACAGTGACTTCGGGGGTCTTTATTTTATTCTCAACACCTTTAATTGAAGTAAGAATTGAGGGGGCGGTTGTGATATTTTTTTCTGTCAATAAAGATGCCCTGTCAATCCCGGTAATAAGTCTTAAAGATCCTGTATATTCAGGTTTTCCCTTTAAAATGGAAATAAGGGTGTCATTAAGAATAACAAAAGACCTGGAACTGCCCGAACCAATTCCTGTGATTGATGATATATCTTTGCTGTTTTCTATATATGCGGAATTTATCTTTCCCTCTGAAATTTTCCAGTAGAATAAACCGTCAGGAGTATCCTGAAATTTATAAATGTCTGTAGATATAGAGGGTATCTTTACATCACCGGTATAAAGATATGATCTGTAAAGGGGGTTAAGCACTGATATAGCTTTTGATGTTTTATCCAGTTTCCCGAGAAGAGCAGACGACTCTTTTTCAAGAGCTTTAATTCTTTCACCGGTTTTTTCTATTCCAGATTCAAGAAGTGATGATATGGAATTTTTTATGCTCTTCAGTTTTTTCAGGTCACCATTGTAGGAATAATAAAGAGATGATAGTTCATCATCACTGAATTTAGGGGAAAGGGAGTTAACGGCCATGAGGCGCAGAATACGAAGTTTATTTTCGGAAAGAATAAATCCCTCCCTGCTGCTGCCTCTTTTTATAAGAAAATTGATGTAGTCATCATAAATAACTTTTATTCTGTTGGAATGGACAGAGTAAAGAAGTGGTGTTTTTTCAATTTCTGCAACAGCTGATTCAAAGTTTCTCTTTGCCAGTAAACTGTAATCACCCTTTTCAACATCCCGGCCTGATGATGCAAGGAATCGGCCCATTCTGTATGAAGCGTCAATTGTCAGCCAGGAATAGCTGTTCTGCTCTGCAAGATTTTTTGCATCAATAAGAGCTACATATGCTTTTTCTGTTTCTCCTGTTTTTTCATAGCATACAGCCATATTAAAGAGGAGCTTTGTCATAAGGGTCTTCTGTCCCCTCTCTTTTGCTATTTCATATCCCCTTTCAAATATTGATAGAGCTTCAGCGTAAAGGGAGTAGATTTCATGATTCTTTTCAAGCACCTCATAGGGGGCCCTGAAATCTGTTTTTGAACTGTTAACTGCAGAATTGAAAAGAAGTTCACCCCTGTAGAATTTAAGAATACCTGATGCGGTTTCAAGGGCAAAATATTTTTCAGCAGTCTCTGTTTTAATTCTCTCCTCAAGCTGTTTAATTTCCTGAGGAGTGACCTTTGTTTTTTTAGCCTTTGCAGCGCTTTTAAGAGATTCTTTTTCCTCTTTAATGCGGAGGTCGTAATAATTGCTTCTGTATTTATCAATTGAAGAGGAAAGAATTCCCGTATCTTTAATCCAGTCCCTTTCAGGGGAAATATTGTTCTCAATAAGCAGGGCGTAAAGATTGGTTAAATTCATAATGGAAGCGAAAAGGCCTTCCAGGTTATTATTGTCTGATGATTCTTTTCTGGAGAGATTGAAATATTTCTCTGCATCATTGAATCTGCCCGACTCATAATAGTAAAAGCCTATATTGTTTAATGACCTGATCCGGCTCTCTACAGCAACCGATGTTTTCAGTTCTTTAAGGAGTTTAATCTTCTCCTTCAGAAGTTTTATCGCTTCTGAATAATCGTTGTTTTTAAGAGAGATCTCCTCAAGCATTGAAATGTTCAGGAGTTTTTTTGAATCTCTGTCAAGGGGATGGAAAATACGGTTGCTGCCGATAACAGCATTGTCGGGCCCCATGTTGAATACAGGTATGGGTCCTATGCCGAATATTCTTATTGTGAGATAGTATTTCCTTTCATCATCGGGATAGTTTTTTAAAATCGCCTTAGACCGGTTTATGAATATTGAAGCTGTTTCAAGCTCCCCCTTTTCAATGTAGCAATGGGCTATTTCCTGAAGGTACCTGGCCTTATCAATTGAAATCCCGCTGCTGTCTGCAAAGTCAAGTATTCTCTGGTACCAGTTGATTGCCTCATCGTATTTCTCCTCATATCTGTTTATAAGGGCAAAATATCTGTACAGTACCAGGTACTGGTTGGCGTACTGTTTTGGCGGGGCAGATGCTGCCAGGGTACGGTAAATGTTATAGGCCTTTTCTATTTCCGCTTTTGCCGCGCCTGTTTCGCCGTTCTGCCAGTAGCAGTAGCCGTAGTGAAAATGGAAAAGGGCCTTTTCGATTTCAGAATTAAAATATTTTTTATATTTATCCGCCTCTTTGTAATGACGCAGGGCCCTGGGATAGTTGAGAAGAAGAAAGTAGTTGTTTGCCATATTAAGGTTAATATTTCCTTCGTTCTCCGGGTAAAGGTCTTCACTGTTTGCGTTAAGGGCTTTCTCAAGAACCTGTATATTCTCCTCCCACAGCCTTTCAGGGAAAAACTTTGCTATTGCTGAATTATCGGACCTGTCTCTGTTTTTTCTTTCAGTGTCTATGTACTGGTATATCCATGTTTTAAGCAGATATGGCTCAATAAATGTGTCGTCAATAAAAAGGGCCCATTCTATCTGGCTGTCAGCCTTTTTGAATGATTCCATGGCGTCACTAATCGATACAGCTGTTGCAGGTGAATCAGCGGCACGCATCTGAGACAGGCCTTTTTGGGTGTATATGTATGCAAGTCCGTAAAGAGCAGCCTTGTTAAAATCCATACGGTATATGGGTAGTCTGTCAGTGTAGGATTGTTCAAGTTCAGCAACGGCATCTGCCCCTTTTAATGCAATTACTGAATCAATATAGAGTATGTGTGCCCTGGGCGCGTATTCACTGTAGACATCTGTGAAAAGCCTTTTGTTGTATGTGAGGGTTATCATATTTATATATTTTTCATAGATGGAGGCGGCTTCTTTGTAATTTTCAGCAGCCTCGCTTTTTTCCCCTGCTTTTTCGTAATAATTGATTGTCCATACCAGATAGTCCCTGAAATTTTCTGTTTTAAATCTTCTGGAGTACCTGTTTATTGCAGCGCTGAAATATTTTTCCGCTTCCTCCTGTTCCTGACTGATCCTTGCAATCTCACCCAGCCGTATATTTGAAAGATAGTAAGTAATATCATTTGGATGGGAAGCCTCAATGGAAAGGGAGTATTCTGCAGCAGCCTTTTTTTTGTCTCCCCGGTTGTCCAGGATAAGTCCTGATGCGTAGTGCAGCAGGGCCGTGATTTTTTTGCTGCTGCTGTATTTTTCTTTTAATGCATCAAGAGATTTCAGGTATCCGCTGCTTCCTGCAGTGTTGTATTTCTTATTTTCAAAATCCGCTGCCAGATGTTTAATGAGGGTAATTTTCTGGTTGGTTCTCCCCTTTTCAAGAATTGTTACAGCTGATTCGGAAAGGGTTCCCTTTTTTAAATCGTCACCTGCAACAGCGGCCTTGGTGTGTATGTCCTGAATTCTTTCAAATGAAGGATAATCCTTAATTATGGTGTTATAGATTTTTACCGCTTCTGCATTGGAATTTTTTCCGTATGCAATGTCAGCCAGATCCTCAAGGGCAAATGGAGCAAAGTAGCGGTTTTTTTCGTCTTTGGCAAGCCTGTCTGTTCTTTTTAGCGCATCATTAATATTCAGCTTTGATGATGATGATTTCACAAGGTTTTCAATAACAGTTTCAGCGTAAATATCTTTATTCTCTGCCCTTGCTTTCAGGAAAGAGACCATTTGTTCAGCTTCATTTTTACGTCCCTGGTTCCTGTACCAGGATGCCGCCTCTCCAAGTGCCCTGTTTACATATGCAAGGGAGGAGGGGTCTTTAAGGTCCCCGAAAAAGTAATAAACCGATTCCAGGGCCATGGCATATTTTTCATGATCATCATATTCAGTGATGTAATCATCGCATATGTCGTACTGCTGACGTGCATTGAGTTTTTTTGGAACAATACCTTTTTCAGGTATAATATTAAGGTTTATGCTTTCATCACGGATATCGGTAAAAATAATAATTCCCTTGTAATCTCTGGTCTGGAGAACAGGGAGCCATTTTGCTTTGAAGGATGAAAGTGATTTTCTTGTTAAAGGGTATGTTAATCCGGACCTGGTATTCAGATATCGTATTACTGACCTGTCCTGCAGGTCAAGCATGCCGTTGCTGTTTGTATCAGCCTCTATGGATGAATAAATTATTTCATTTTTATTACCTGCATAAACCGGGTCCATTTTTATATAATTTCCCTCTGCAATGAGGGTTTCTTTACCTGAGCCGATTTCTATTGAACGGATGTCCCCTTTCCGGTTATCTTTGTATGATACAAAAAGTATTGTTTTGCCGTCTGCAGAAAATGAAGGGAAATCTGCTCCGCCGGTTGTGATTTTTTTTCTGTTGCTGCCGTCCGGTTCCATGACCCATATATCGGTGTCGCCTGTGATATTCCCCCTTGAGGAGGAATAAGCTATAAGCTTCCCGTCCGGGCTCCAGGAGGGTGATGAGTCCTTTATGTTTATTACCACATCGGTCTGCGGATCCTTTTCAAGGGTAATATTAATCGCGGTGCTGTCAAGGGAGGGGAGTCTGGTTGTTGAAACTGCCGCCTTTTCTATCAGCTCAGCCGGGTCGTGTTCAATTACAAAAATGTCACCTTCAGGATCATCCCTGAAGGAAATAAAGGCAACAGATTTATTGTCCGGGGAAACAACAGGATTTATGTCTTTTGAGGGGTGTGAGGTGAGGCGTACAGTGGTTATATCCCTCATTGACCTGAGATATATGTCAAAGTTTCCACCCTCCCTGTTTGAGGAGTAGTAGAAAAATCTGCTGTCCAGGGATATGTCCCCGTCGGTTTCTATGGATTTCCCTATGGTTACAGGAATGATTCTCCCAACGCTGAATCTGTATTCCTTGTCAATTATACTGTTGTAGCTGAAACTTACCTCTTCCTCGTTACTGTCACAGGAAAAAATAAGAAGAGATACAAAAGATATTATGGCTGCAGTTATTATTTTTTTCATCATTATTTTCTGATCCACCTTCCTGAGTTGTCCTGAATCCAGTCACCCTTTTCCGCAACTGCACGCTGCTCTTCTGCAAAGAGCCTGCCGAAATTTTCAATTTTCTCCTTTGCCGGTTCTTTGCCGTCTATATTCATTAATGAACGGGTGAAAATGGTTTTCCTTGCACTGTTCTCTTCTTCAAGCACAAGCATAAGTGCCTTTTTTAATTCAGGGGATGATTCATATTTAGCTGTCTGTCTGTATGCGGTGTAGCCGGCGGCAGTTTCCCCGATAGCACCCTCCTTTTTGTAGGCAAGGAGTTTGTCGCTCAGGTAATCTCTGATTTTTACAGCCTTTACAATTTCCGGGTCACCTGAGATCTGACCCTGGGAGGCGCTTTTCCCTGTGGTTGTTTTAACAGATGATATGGACCAGGCGTCTTTTTCAAGCTCCCTGTAGTCTCCCACAATCTGCCTTTCTATTACTGTTTTTTCACCAGTAAGATTAATAGTGGGCGGAACAACTGTTATGCAGCTGGGCCCTGAACTGCACCCTGCATAAAGTGAAAGAGATATTACTGCGCTTATTATTATAATTATACTTTTTTTCATTTTATTTAACCTCTGCAACTTTTCTCAGGTATTCCTGGATTGGTATTCTTTCAAAGTCCACGCGGCTTTTATCAACAGTACCTAAAAGGCTGAGTCCGCGGCGCTGAAATGTTACTGTAGCATAGACAAGGCCTCTGTCGAGCCTGAAGTCAAAACCCTTTATTCCCATGGCATTGTCCACTATCCACTG
>CAYYKZ010000010.1:0-18465 GCA_964468455.1 uncultured Leptospirales bacterium
CTGTAATTATGACTGTGTCAAATGCGGAGAAGCATGCCCTGCGGGAGCCATAAAACCCCTTGATATTGAAACAAAAAGATTTACAAAAATTGGAGAAGTATACTTTATAAAGGAAAACTGCATAACTTATACAGACGGGATTGTATGCGGAGCCTGTTCCGAACACTGCCCCACAAAGGCTGTAAACATGAAACCATTCAGAGACAACCTTGTAATTCCTGATACTGATCCTTCAATATGCATAGGCTGCGGCGCCTGTGAACATGTATGCCCTGTAAGGCCTGTAAAAGCTATTTATGTTAACGGCCTGCGCGATCACGCAAAAGCTGAGTTACCTGATGATACAAAACAGAATATTATTGTTGAAGATGAATTTCCTTTCTGACTTTACGGTCAGCTGACATTTTAAAAGTTCTTGACTATAAAACATTATCAACTCTAATTATATTTAATTTCTCCTGCATATAATGCAGGAGTGAAATAATTTATGCAGAGATAATAATGCCCTCACCTTCTGAAAGACATGAACTTCTACTGGCTGCACTGAAGATCCTCAACAGCTCCGGTATTGAGCAGAGGGGAATAAAAAAGATTCTTAAATTAATAAGGGTATATGCCGGAATTGACGCGGCAGCAATACGCCTTAAAAATGGAGATGACTTCCCCTACTATGCCAGTGACGGCTTTTCCCCCGGATTCATTAAGCAGGAAAGCAGCGTTCTTGAGCCGGATATATTATGCAATGATGAAAGCCTCAACTCCAGGACTTCCTCTCTTCAATGTATATGCGGGCTTGTACTGCAGGGTAAAAAAATCAGAAATACACCTTTTTTCACAGCAAAAGGGAGTTTTTGCATTAACAATACCGGCAAAGCCGCAGATGCAATAACAAAAAAACTTCCCGACTTATGCCTGAGAAACACATGTCATAAAAAGGGATTTCTTTCAATGGCACTTGTCCCCCTCCATGACGGGAATAACATTATCGGCCTTCTTCAGATAAACAACAAAGAGAAGGATAAATTCACCGATGAAACGATCAGTTTTTTTGAATCTCTTGGATCTCTTATAGGGATTGCTCTAAGCCAGAAAATAACAGAAGAAAAAATAAATATTACCAATCGCAATCTTGAGAAAATAGTGGAAGAAAGAACTATAGAGTACCTTAAGGCATTAAAATCAAAGGAGACAATTCTGCAGGAGATGCACCACAGGATCAAGAATAACCTTACAACTATTTCAAGCCTCCTTGCGCTCCAGGCCATGAAATTAAGGGACCGCACCACCCGGGATCACCTTTTAAATGCTGTAATGCGTGTAAAATCAATGGGGATACTTCACAATAAACTTTACAGGTACGATGACCTGGAAAACATAGATTTTAAAAAATACCTGCATTTCCTTATTGAGGAAATCAGGAATGTCTTTTCAATACATAAAGAAAAAATAATTTTCAATATAAACTGTGACGATATAATTTTAAATATTGACACTGCTATCCCCTGCGGACTTATTATTAACGAAATAATAATAAACTCAATAAAGCATGGTTTCCCGGAGAATAATAAAGGACAGATCAATATTTCAATTAAGCAGGAAAGGGACTGGTATTTTTTAGATATAGATGATAACGGCATAGGGCTCCCGCCTGATTTTGAAAAAGATAAACACAGTAATCTCGGCATGGATATTATATGGAACCTGGTTAAACAGCTTGATGGTTCTGTTACTATAAAATCTGAAAGCGGACTCAACTACAGCATAATTCTTAAAAGAGAAATTAAAGAAGAAAAAAGATGGACGAAAAGAAAATTCTCATAATTGAAGACGAAATGATTCACGGCATGTTTTTAAAGGCAGTGATGGAGGAGTGCGGCCACAGTGTAATTGACCTTGTTTCAAAGGGGGAAGATGCCATAAAAAAAGCTATTGAATGTGAACCGGACCTTATTATCTCCGACATACTTCTTAAAGACTCCATGACTGGTGTTGATGTCATAAATCAGCTTCAGAAAAATAAAAAAATTCCCTTTATTTTTATTACTGCTCTTAATGACAACAGACTTATGGAAAAGGCAAAGCAGGCAAATCCTCTTCGAATATTCAATAAGCCCTATGAAATAGACAGCCTCACTGATGAAGTTAAAAGCCTTTTCTGCAAATGAATCATAAAAATGACTCTGTAACTGATTCCAGTCCCTGACCTTACAAGCAGGCTATTATTGACAAATTACAATTTTGAACAAAATATGTTTTCAAAAAGAACATCCATTTATAAAAATGAATAATATTTCCATTGATTAAACATTCTTCAGCTTTTTTACTTGATTAAATTTTTTTAGCCTCTAAAATGACACAGTATAGAATATAATTATTTAAAAAATGAATCAGTAATTATTTCTCAAGATATTTTTATGTGCAATAATTCTATATTTAATATAAAAGACCAGTTCGGCAATTACTACTGCATTGGATTATTTTATCAGGGAGTTTTTTTTACATGAAAGAAAAAGTAACACTTAAAACATTAAAGCAGCAGGAAAAAGAAGCAAGGAAAGACCTGATAATTGATGCTGCTGAAAGGGTTTTTGCAACCAAGCCTGTGGACAAAGCAACCATGAGAGAAATAGCCAGTGAAGCGGGGATGGCAACATCTTCAATATACCGGTTCTTTTCAAACCAGGAGGCCATCCTTGTAGCAGCAGCAGTCCGTACCCAGGGTATTTTCAATGAAATTCTTGACCGCCTTATAGACGACGAACAACCGGAGGAAAGCCTTCGCAATCTTTTAAACAAGTATATAGACTTTATATCAGACAATGATACTTACTTCAGAATGATGACAATACTCATGTCCCAGGGGAATCTTAATCCGGAATCGAGCAGGTCAATTGTTGATGTAATGAATGAAACACTTACAAGAATTGACAAACTGTTTAAGCTTATGAAATTTGAAGGTAACCCAAGACCTCTATCAAGATACATTTATTCAAGCATGATTGGTGTATCTGTATCCTATAATAAACTCCCGGGAGTTAACCAGGAAAACCGGATTAAGCATATGAGGTCTCTTGCCCAGGTCATTTATGAAATGATAATACACTTTCCAAGGGATTCAAAACTTCCGGAGTAAAGCAGATTGAAATCTAAAATTTTCAACAGCCGGGAATCTAATGGAATTATTACTGCCATTCCTGACGGGGAATGAAAGTAATGTATAAAATAAATCATAAAATCAAAAGCTATTTCAGTTCACCGCTTCGCCAGTTTGTTGCCAGTTTTATTGCATTGATTTTTTCGGGAACCGCCCTTCTTCTTCTTCCCTGGTCTACTGTTCAGAATATATCTCTAATTGATGCTTTCTTCACTTCAACCTCAGCTGTATGTGTAACAGGACTTATAGTTCTGGATACAGCAAAAGATTTCACTTTATTCGGGCAGTGTGTAATTCTTATTCTTATTCAGCTCGGCGGATTCGGAATAATGACTTTTTCAATTGCTATATTTTCTTTTTTCGGATCAGGCTTTTCAATAAAATGGAAATTTACATTCGGATCTATTTATAATGACATGCAGACAATCCCTGTAGGAGCTGTTCTAAAAAGAATTATTCTTTACACACTCACAATTGAGTCGGTAGCAGCTGTTATACTTTTTTCGAGATTTATTAAAGATTTTGATATAAAAAATGCCTTGTGGCATTCAATATTTCACGCTGTATCAGCCTTCTGCAACGCCGGATTTTCAACATTCAGCAGCAGTCTTATGGATTACAGAGATGATCCCGTAATAAACATCACTGTAATGATAACTGTAATACTTGGCGGGCTGGGATTTATAGTGCTCACGGAACTTATCCGCACAGAAAAAAGAAGAGAAAATATTTTCAAAAAATTTACTCTTCATTCAAAAATAGTCCTTTTTACAACCTTTAGCCTGATTATTTCCGGAGCGGTGATTATCTTAATACTGGAGTGGTCACACAGCATAAAAGGAGACCCTTTAGATGTAAAACTCCTTGTATCATTTTTTCAGTCTGTTACATGCAGAACAGCCGGATTCAACACCGTAGATATTTCACGACTAAGGGAAAGCACCTTAACAGTAATGATGCTCCTCATGTTTATTGGAGGAGCTCCCGGATCAATGGCAGGCGGTGTAAAAGTAACAACCTTTGCAGTAATTACCGGAATAATACTTTCAAAATTCAAAGGAAAAAAGGAAATCGTCTTCTGGCACAGAGCTATTAGTGAAGAAATAATTCAAAAAAGCACTACACTGGTAATTCTTGCTTTTACAGTTATTTATATTTCAACCATTATATTATTATCTCTTCACTCTTTTGATCTTCATAATTCTTTTTTATCTGTAATTTTCGAAATAATCTCTGCCTTCGGAACTGTGGGACTTTCTACAGGTATAACTCCCTCAATACCTGAAGAAGGAAAAATTCTTATTACCCTTGTAATGTTCACAGGGAGGATTGGTATATATGCTATTATAACAGCTATTACAGCTAACATCAAACCAGCACTCTTCAGTACTGCTGAAGAAAATATCATGATAGGATAAATCTTATGAAGAAATTTATAGTTATAGGCCTTGGAAATTTCGGATTTAATATTGCAAAAAGCCTTATGCTTAATAAATGTGAAGTTCTCGGTATTGACCTTGAAAAAGAAACTGTTGAAAAAGCAAAGGATCATCTTACCCACGCAATTATCGGGAATCCCGCCAACAAAGCAGTACTCCAGTCTCTTAGAGTGAAGGAATATGACGGAGTGATTGTAAGCATTGGACAGGAGATGACTTCAAGCATTTTCATTGCTTTATACCTGGTTGAGTCAGGAGCAAAAAGAATTATTGCCAGAGCTATATCTGAAGACCATGAAAAAATTCTTAAACAGCTCGGTGTAACAGAAGTAATCTTTCCGGAAAGAGATATGGCTATCCGCATGGGTAAAATGATTTCAATGAAAAATGCCCTTGATTATCTTCCAATGACTGAGGATTATTCGATAATGGAGATGCGTCCCCCTGCAAGCTTTATAGGCAAAAGTTTGAAAGAGCTGAATATCGGAGCACGATTCAGATGCCAGATATTAGGAATGAAATACAATGATAAATTAAGTAAAGCTTCCATCAGCGATGATCCGCATGAGACGCATATAAAAACAATTATCGCTCCGGCAGCTGATGAAGAGATAAAATCTGACTACACCCTGATAGTATTAGGGAAAACCACCTCTCTTGAAAAAATGCAGAAGATGGATTAACCTGTAAAAAAATTTATACATCTATACCCCTGCGCAATCAATGCCGGGGTATAGAAAACATCATTATTACACTAAAAAAATTCAGGAATAAACTCTGCAGATAATAATAAAATAAAACAACACTAAAGGTTATACTCGGCTCCTTCACATGCAAGTTCAATAGCAAGGCTCTCGGAAGCTTTTTTATTAACGTTTATATATGTGACAGCATTTGAAAGCACACTATCCAGTTTTTCATCATCATATCCGGGATCATGATGGAAGAGAACAAGCTGTTTTACCCTGTTCATTGAAGCTATATCCACAGCTATGGATGCTGATGAGTGTCCCCATGAAATTTTTTCAACTATAGATTCCTGAAATGTATACTGGGCGTCAAAGAGAAGAAGATCAGCATCCTTAAAAAGCTCATCAAATGAATGAATCAGATCAATTTCATTAATACTGAATTCACAGTCACTTGTATAAACAAAAACACTATCTTCATCCTCAATCCGCACACCATATGCTCCGCCGGGATGCGGCATGCTTTTTGTAAAAATCTTTACATCATTTATAAAAAAAACCTCGTCGTATTGAACAGAAAAAAATCTTTTAGAGGCAGCCATACTATCCAGAGTTATAGGAAAATGTGTATCCTTCTGCTGATAGTCCAGCCGATCTTTGATATCCGGAAAAGGCGAATAAACATTAAATCTGTTTCCTTTAATATAAAAGGGCGCAAAAAATGGTATTCCCTGAATATGATCCCAATGAGTATGGGTAAGGATAATATTGGCAGAACCTTTACCTGATGAAAATTCCTCCTTCATCAGTTCTTTACCAAGATTTATTAAGCCCGACCCGCAATCTATTATTATAATTTCACCTGATGATGTGCGTACTTCAATACAGGTAGTATTTCCGCCATATGTACCTTTTACTGAAACCGGAAGATTTGTGACAAACTCCTTAACCGACTCCTCTGAGGAAATGTCACCTGCCCTGGCAAGAGTTAAAGCTCTTATAATTTTATTTTCAATGGTTGATGATTTAAGCGGTGTAGGATGAGAACCCCTGACTCCCCAGAGTTTTACTTTCATTATTAATCACGCATTCCTTAATATGTTTTTTTAAAGTCTATGCTACTTCTCTTAAATTTAATTTCAATAAAAATTCCCGCCTCCAATAAAAAACTTGACATAGGGTAAATATAGTATTTTCTTTTTGGGAACTAAATTTTTTCTTATAAACTTCAATAAAATTAATTTTCAGGTAAAAAAAAGCATGAAATTCTCTGACAGAATATTAAAAGTTAAACCATCTCCTACTCTTGCTGTAACAGCAATGGCAGCACAACTTAAAGCACAGGGATTTGATGTACTCGGATTCGGTTCCGGAGAACCTGACTTTGATACCCCCAAGCACATTAAAGAAGCCGCCATTAAGGCAATAGAATCCGGCAAAACTAAATATACTCCTGCAGGAGGAGTTCCTGAACTTAAAAAAGCAATTGCTGAAAAATTCCGAAGAGATAATAAACTTGAGTATAAACCTTCAGAAATAATAGTTAACTGCGGAGGGAAACATTCATTCTACAATCTTATGCAGGTTCTCCTTAACGATGGTGATGAGGTTATTATACCTTCCCCATACTGGGTATCATTCCCTTCAATGGCCGAGCTGGCAGGAGGAATTCCTGTAATTATTAACACTGAAGCTGATACAAATTTCAAGATAACTCCTGACCAGCTTAAGAAAAGTATTACTTCCAGAACAAGAGCAGTTGTAATAAATTCACCCTCAAACCCTACGGGTGCAGCTTATTCATTTGGTGAACTTAAAGCACTTTCTGAAGTAATTCTTGAAGCAGGAATACTGGCAATATCAGATGATATTTATGAGTCAATTATTTACGGGGACTATAAGTTCTGCAACATAGCTAACGTCTCTGATGATATGAGTAAAAACACAATGGTTCTTAACGGAGTTTCCAAAGCTTATTCCATGACAGGATGGCGAATTGGATACATGGCAGGAAATGAAGAGATTATAAAAAAAGTTGATACTCTCCAGGGACAGTCAACATCCAACCCCACATCAATATCCCAGTATGCGGCTATTGAAGCTCTTTCAGGAGACCAGTCAGTTGTTGGTGAAATGGTTAAAGCCTTTGACAGACGCCGCCAGTTTGTTGTAGAAGGTTTGAACAGTATCCCCGGTTTCAGCTGTTATAATCCGGAAGGTGCTTTTTATGTATTCCCAAGAGTTGATGAGGTTTATAAATTCAGCGGCTGGAAAAAAATTGCAGAAAAATACAATGATGAGTATAAATCATCATCCCTATCTGCCTACCTCCTTGAAGAGGCAAAAAGTGCAGTTGTTCCCGGAATAGGTTTCGGGAATGACAATTATTTCCGCATGTCATTTGCAACTTCAGATGAAAGCCTGCATGAAGGAATAAGCAGAATCAAAAAAGCTATAGAAAAATTAGTTTAATACATTGATAATTCCCAAACTTTATACTATTTAAAATTATCTATTCTCCCCGCTGCTTTAGCATCAGGGGAGAATTAAATGTTATTTGTCACTGAAAATGTTAAAAAATTAACATCTGATTTAACAGCCTTTAATGCGTTTATTCGCAAAAAAATATGAAGGGGGGAAATTTATGAAATTTCAAATTCTGCTTTACATTTTGGGAAGAAAACTTAAGGCAAAACTTAAGAAAGATCCTGAATTCAAAAAAAGAGTATCAGAAAAAAACTGTACAGTGCAGATTAAAACAGCTGATAACTCAAGGGGAAGATACTACACCTTCAACAATGGTGAAATAACCTCAATCAAAGGCATTGCCAGCGACCCTACTGTTTCTCTTGTATGGGAAAATTCTTCAATTGCTTTCGAGGTTCTTTCATCACAGGACCAGGCAAAAAGAATGGAGGCTCTTCAGTCAGGGAAACTTAAACTTGAAGGTGACGGAGCAACAGCTCTCTGGTTTACTGAAACAGCTAAACAGGCAAAATAACAACTGTATTTCTTATATGCCCGGTGTTTCCCTGACCGGACACACCGGGTAATACAAACAGAAATATTTCATTCGAATCAGCTCAAAAATTATCCGAATATCATCCCGGCCCCGGCAATCACAATAATAACCAGCATAAAGAACAGTGCCAGCCCGGTAGCAATTCCTGGAATTATATAAACAGCAAAAGCCTTGCCGAAATCAATTGAATGCATCTCGGATATTCCCTGAATAAGAACCATAACATGCCATACAAAAAGCAGAAATGCAGTAAATACATAAAAAAATGCCGGAGCAAAACTGATAAGCGAGAAAAAATATACAGCCGGAAGTATAAATACTTTAGGGAAAAGTGAAAAAGCAACAACAGGAATTAATTCCTTTATACGCCCCTGATAACCCATGAATTGAGATACAGTGTCAATCAATGAAGAATAGACCGCTATTTTAACTACAGTATAAATAAACACAAGAATCCACCCGTAACTTACCCTGTAGTAAAAAAAACCTGTTGCTTCTCCCAGAATTGAAAGCGCGAGTATATCCGCAATAACAACAAGAGCGGGCACCAGAAAACTGACAAATATAATTCCGGCATTTCCTGACTTAATTAACCTGTACAGCTCTCTGGGATCTGTTAAAGTGTAGATAAAATAATCAGCCCATACAAGAGATTTTGCCTTATCCATACTCATTAGCGATACCTGTATTCAACTGCTTTTTCAGAATAGAGAAGATTCTCCAGGGTTAATCCGCCCCTGAAATAATTACCAAGAATGCTCATTACATTTTCAAATGGTGATGAGGTCTCCTCATAAACCGGAGCATCTTCATCAAGCCCGGCCAGTTCCTTCGCTTTTGCGATTGAATCCTCAAAAGTACCTACACTGTCTATCAGCCCGTGCTTTAAAGCGGTTTCTCCATTCATAATCCTACCGTCTGCAACAGGGATTATATCAGATTCATTCATATTCCTGCCCTTTGCAATATCTTCAATAAATCTGTTATAGGATGAATCAATCATTTCCTGAAGCAGTTCTCTTTCCTCCGCAGATATATCCCTGTGAGAAGATAGAATATCCTTATGCTTTCCGCTTTTAATAACATTCATACCTATTCCCAGTTTATCAAAAAGCTTTTTTAAATTTGGAGAATAAGCTATTACTCCAATTGACCCTGTTACTGTTCCGTAATTTGCCACAATGTGATTACATGCTGCTGCAACATAGTATCCGCCTGAAGCAGCAACATCACCCATTGAAGCCACAATTACAATATTCTTTTTACGCAGATTTCTCAGCTTCTGATATATTTCCTGAGTTGCTGCAACAGTACCGCCGGGCGAATTGACCCTTAAAACAATACCTTTAATATCACTGTTTTTCTGCAGATTATCAAGACGTTTAATAACAGCTTCCGCCCCTCTTGGAGTCATACCCAAACCGGAAGGCGAAGACATTTCAATCGGCCCCTCAATTCTGACAACAGCAATACCGGGCCCAAAACGAGGCATCTGAATTTTCACCTCTGCAGTACTTTCTTTCTCAGTTCGCATGCTCACATCTATAATAGCTATAACAGCTACAAGAACCAGCATCGCGAGAATTGCTATCATCAGTTTTCTCTGTCTTTCCATAACTATGCCTGTTTTCTATAAATATATAAAATAAGCAGAGGGAACCATAAGCCGGATTCTGTTTAAGCAGCTATCTGACTTGCCCCAATGTTGCCATTGGGATCTTTGCGACCTACCCTCAGCCACGAACGGGCCGTCCTTAACGGCTGACTACTTGGTCTTGCATCAAGCGGGGTTTACACTGCCGTCTGCTTTACAGCAGACGCGGTGAGCTCTTACCTCACCATTTCACCCTTACCGTTTTTCACAAAGTGAAAAGCGGCGGTATATTTTCTGTTGCACTTTCCATCGCCTCGCGGCGCCCGGGTGTTACCCGGCACTCTGCCCTGTGATGTCCGGACTTTCCTCACTCCCCTTAAAGGGTTCGCGCAGCTGCCTGTTTCCCTCTGCTAATGGACTATTATTTATCTATTTTAAAATAATCAATCTCATTTTTCATTTTTTGCGACATTTCAAAAATTAAATCACTGTTTTTTGCCATTCGGGTAGCGCCTTCAGCGTTTTCCTGTGTTGCCTCACTTATCGAAGACATGGACTTGACTATTTCCTCAATTCCAAGCTTCTGCTCAGCTGTTGCAATCTTTATCTGGTCCGATTTTTCACTTAAATCATCAACCCTGCTGCTTACATTGGAACTATCCTCAACCCTTTCCTGCATAAACTTCTGAATATCAGCCATTATTTCAGATATTGAATTTACTCCGTCAATAATATAGCTTATTTTTGAAATCGTATTGTCAACTCCTGATAAACTTCTGCTTATTTCATTTTCATTTGATTTAATGATATTGTTTATCTCACTGATACTGGTTGATGTCTGATCTGCCAGCTTTGATATTTCATCCGCGACTACAGCAAAACCTCTTCCGGCTTCACCGGCTCTTGCAGCTTCAATAGCAGCATTCAGGGAAAGCAGATTAATCTGTTCAGCAATTCCGGTAATCATATCAATAATGTTAGTCATCTCGCCTGAGCTTTTTGCCAGATTCATCATTGACTCATTCATCAATTTAATAGATTTCTCACTTTCATTTGCTTCACCGGTTATAATTGTTATCTTGCTGACAGTATCATCAATGATGTTTCCAATCTGCCCCATACCCCTTGCGAGTTCCTTTATCTGTTCTGTTACACCTTTAATATCACCTGTCTGTGCTGCAACAATACCGGCAATGTTTTCAGAACCGGCGGAAATCTCCTCAATAGTTGCATTTACCTCCTCTGCAGCTGCGGCCTGATTTTGCGCATTATTTGAGAATGTATTTGCAGTTGAATTAAATTCCCTTGAATAATCAAGAAGATTGGATGATATACTGTTTGAAACAGAAACTATTTCCCTTAATTTTGATACAAGATGTTTAAAATTAATCACAAGCAGCTTTAATTCATTTCTGCTATCTATGACTTCATCATTTTCTTTTACAGCTTCGCTTCTGTTGTTTCCATAAATAGTTAGATCGCCTGTGGAAAGTTTTCTCACTCTTTCAGTTATCATCAATATGGGATTAACAATTTTTCCGGAAAGGAAATATCCCATAAATACAGCAATCAGTAGAATAGCAAAGCTGATTCCCGATACTCCTGCAAGAAGTTTTTTAAGAGGGGAATAAACCTCTTTTTCAGAAATTCCTACAACAACTTTCCATTCAGTTTCCGGGATTGTCGAAAAGTAGCCCCTGTAGACTTCTCCATTAAGCAGATAGCGCCCCTCACCTTCACTGTTTTCATAAACAGTTAAACCGAAATCCCTTATTGATTCATCTTCCGATTCATGAAATTTCACTTTCATTATATTCTCTGAGTCGGGGTGAGCAACACATAGGCCGGTGCTGTCAATTATATAAACATAGCCGGTCTCACCAATCCGGATTTCAGAAATAATATTCTGCATCCTTTTCAGATCAATATCAACAGTAGATGTCCCCATGAATTTCCCTTCCTTATTGTAAAAAGGGGCTGCACAGGTTATCATAGTGACATCTGTATGCTCATCATAGAAAGGAAGACTCCAGACAACCTTTTTATCAGTTTCTCTGGAATTTTTGTACCAGTCATGAGAATGAAAATTATATTCTGCCGACTCATATTCAAATGTTCGTACATATTTCCCATCATCCGTTTTATATACATAGGGACCGAAAAATTTGGTTTTGCTGTCATAGTTAAATGGTTCAAACCAGATGCCGGCACCAAATACTTCCGGGAAACCATCAATAGATTTCTGAAAAAAATTAAGATATTCATCTCTCGTAGAATTGCTGAGGTTAACTTCTCCATAGCCGGCAAAAACTCTGGCCAGTGCAGACTGCTCAGATACCCTTATTTCAATTCCCTGCTTTATGCCATCTATCCTGTTCTTTATTTTATCATCTATCTCATTATTTAAAATTCCCCGTGTAAAATAAAATGTAAGAACAGCAACACTTGTAAAAGATAAAAGCGCCATTACACTCACAAAAAGCACGGTCTTTGGTCTGATGGACTGAAAAACCTTAAGCCTCTCTTTTAACATGATCCCTCTCAATTATATTTTGAAATTTTTATTTTTTTATTTTTTTTTAGTTTAATCCAGATTAAAAATCTTTAATCTCTGTCAACTGAGTGAAAAGCTATTAATTTTTTTTAAGACAAGTTATCAATACTATTATATAATATAATTAACCTGGAATATTACTATTATTTTTTTATTCCTTTTCTATTTAAAAAATAAAAAAGACTGGAATGCCTATTATTTTAAAAATTATTATCGCAATTAAAAACAATATGGCACTCTATAGGAACCACTTTGTTTTCAAAGGTCTTTATAATAATTTTTTCAATGTTGTAATCCCTGCATTGAATTTAGAGTAAACATATTATGGAAATATATAATTGACAAATAAGCTGCAACAAAATAAGCCTTTTAATCAACTCTGCGGTATGAAACATTAGTTACAATTGATATAACACGCTTTTTAGAGAAACAGATAACAAAACTCAAAAAGATATGATGAATAAATTTTTCATAAATAATGATTTATGCTTATTAATTCTGATTTTTTCAATTATGTTCATATATAACATATGAGCCAAAGGAGCTAAATAATATGTTAGGAATAACAACAGCAATTCTGGGAGGTCTCGGCCTTTTCCTTTACGGCATGAAAATTATGAGTGAAGGTCTCCAGACAGCAACCGGAGAAAGGCTGAAAAATATCTTATGGAAAGCTACAAGCAACCGCTTTAAGGGTGTACTGACAGGTTTCGGCATTACAGCCACTATACAATCCTCCAGCGCAACTACGGTTATGCTTATCAGTTTTGTAAGTGCAGGATTAATAAACCTTACCCAGGCCACAGGAATAATTCTGGGAGCCAATATAGGCACAACAGTAACCGGCTGGATTATTGCTTTTATAGGTTTTAAATTTAAAATTTCGGCTCTTGCCCTTCCAGCGATTGGTATTGGTTTTTTTACCCGCTTTTTCAATAGTGAAAAAATGAAAAACTGGGGTGATGTCCTTCTCGGATTTGGTATTCTATTTCTCGGGCTTTCCGTAATGAGTGACTCTGTAAAAGACCTGCGAGGGTCGGAAATAATTATGAACTTTATGTCAACCTACAAGGCCTCCGGAATATTCTCAACTATCATGGTAGTATTCGTGGGCGCAGTAATAACCATGATTATACAATCCTCAAGTGCGACCATGGCTATGACAATGACACTTGCTGTAACCGGAATAATTGACTTTTACACAGCAGCGGCTTTAATCCTTGGAGAAAATATCGGTACAACAATAACCGCCAATATTGCTGCCATTGGTTCCTCTGCTGAGGCAAGAAGAGCTGCCAGGGTACACATGCTTTTTAATATATTTGGAGTTATATGGGTACTGGCGGTGTTTAAAACCTTCTTTATACCATTTATAGACTGGATGATTCCCGGAGATCCTTTTGCAGAATCCCTTGCAGTAAGGGGAACTATAATTGCAGATCATATGGCGGCTTTTCATACAGCCTTTAATGTAATTAACACAATAATCTTTTTGCCATTTGTAAAGTATCTGGCTAAAGCCGCAGAAGCAATTGTGCCGGATGATCCCGATTCCAGCAGTTTCCATCTGAAATATATTTCTCATGTTCTTGTTTCAACACCTGCTATCAACCTTAACCAGGCAAGAATGGAAATACAGAGAATGATGGGAATTGTGTCTGAAATGTTTGATCTTATAACTGATGTTATTAAAAACTCCGATACAAAACTCGGCCACAAGATAGAACAGATACAGACAATGGAAAACCAGACAGATCTTCTTGAACATGAAATATCAATGTTTCTGGTCAAAGTTTCAAGGAACAATTTATCAAAAGACCACAGCAATGAAATTTCCGTTATGCACCTTAAAATAACCGAACTCGAAAGTATTGGTGATCAGTGCGAATCTCTCATGAAACTGCTTCGCAGAAAATACGATAAAAACCTCACTTTTACCGAAAGCGGCATTAAGGAAATACTTGAGATAAGCGGTAAAACCAGGGAATTCCTTAATCTTATTTCATCCAATATTGACTATACAGATAAAAATATAATGCTCCAGGCTGAGGTAATTGAAAACAGGATTGATGAGCTGAAAAAAACCCTCAGAAAACAGCACATAAAACGTCTCAATGATGAAAAATGTGCAGTTGAACCGGGTCTTATCTTTATTGACATGCTGACCTGTTTTGAAAAAATCGGGGATCATGCATATAATATTGCAGAAAGCATTTCCGGTCAGCGAATTGCCTGACATATATAACTGAAGCTGTGCAGAACAAGTGGCTGCAACTCCTTGTTCTGTACAGCTTTTACTCCCGCTACAGGTTATCCATGCCTGTCATTTAAGACTATGCTCAGATACCATAATATTTCAGGAAACAGAATTCAGCTGATACAATTTAAAATTATGCTGAAAGTGCTGTCCCCTTCTCTTTACCAGCTATAGAAATAAAATTATTCAGCAGGGTATCACCATGTTCAGTCATAAATGATTCAGGATGGAACTGTACTCCGTAAACCGGATATCGAACATGCTTTACAGCCTGTATTGTCCCGTCAGATGAGAAAGCTTCAATTTCAATATCACGGGGAAGTGATGATTTTTCCGCACAGAGAGAATGATACCTGACAGCCTTGAATTTCTGCGGTATATTCTCAAAAATATTCTCTCCTGTATGGTTAATAATATCCTGCTTCCCATGCATTATCTGAGGAGCTCCTACTATCCTGCCTCCAAAACATTGAACAATAGCCTGCATACCAAGACAGACCCCGAGAATGGGTTTATGTAAATTCCTCTTAATAACTTCCAGCGTAATCCCCGCATTATCAGGATTGGAAGGCCCGGGTGAAAGTATAATTGATGAAAATTCATCGAAATCAATAGATTCTATATCTTCATCATTTCTTATAACTTTTACATCCAGTCCTGTTTTCTCAATATTATGAACAATATTGTATGTAAATGAATCGTAATTATCTATCATCAGTATCATATTATTTCCCCTTTATACCGCGTATCCCATGCTTCTGGTTAAAGCCATAAGTTTGTTATTTATTTCGGCTACTTCTTTCTCCGGTTCACTATCATAAACAATCCCTGCTCCTGCCTGAATATAGCAACTATCCTCATTAAAAAAAGCTGTTCTTATTGTGATACATGTATCACAATTTCTGTTAAACCCAAAATATCCCACAGTTCCTGCGTATGCTCCCCTTACTTCCGGCTCAAGCTCATTTATCAGTTCAATTGCTCTTACCTTCGGAGCACCTGAAACTGTTCCCGCCGGGAAAGTATTTTTAAAAGCTCTTACAACATTTTCTGATCCGGGAAGAGTTGCATGTACATTTGAGACTATATGCATAACATGGGAATAGTCCTCAACCTTCATAAATTTTTTAACATTAACAGATCCTTTTTCAGCTATTCTGCTCAGATCATTTCTTGCAAGATCAACCAGCATTAAATGTTCAGCCCGCTCCTTCGGATCTTTCAGAAGATCCCTTCGAACCATCTTTTTTTCTAATGAGTCAGAAGGGATAAGAGCTGTACCAGCTATAGGCTTTAAAAAAGCTTTACCTTTTTTTATTTTAATATGAGTTTCCGGAGAACAGCCTGCAATATGACCTTTCCCGGATTTAAAAAAATACATGTATGGTGAAGGGTTAACCTGTCTTAATTTCTGATAAAACCTGAATGGAGACACCCTGTCTTTGACAAACATTCTTCTTCTTAAAACTGCCTGGATTATTTCTCCACTGATTATATAATCTTTAATGGATATTATTTTATCCATGAAGTCCCGGTCTGACTCATTATAATACATTTCCACATCAGCAGGTCTTGAAGGAAGGTAGGGAATTTTTTCGTTGCTGATAAATCCCGTTATATATTTTTCAAGTTCATTAAAATGACTGTCAAGCAATGAAAATTGAGATTCAATGTCACCCCTATCAGTATAAACAGCACTTGCAATGTAATATTTACCTGTCAGGTTATCAGCCACAATAAAATCATCTATAAGCAATAGTTCAGCCAGAGGAATATGATTTTCCATTCTTACCGGGCTTCTTAAAATACCGGCATAATTAATGGCTTCATAGCTTATATATCCTGTATAACCGCCATTAAAGTCTCCATATCCCCTTATATCGGGGGAATTATACTTCATAATTTCCTTTTCAATAAAACTGAAAATATCGGTTTCAATCTTTTTCTCTTCACCTTTCTCACTAATAATGACCGTGCCTTTTTCTGCTGTAATAACAGCAGAAGGGTTAAAGCAGAGATATGAGAAACGGGCCATACTTTTTTTCCCTTTTGCGCTTTCAAGGAAAATAAAATTTTCCTCACCCTCCATTGCTTTTAGTACCATTAAAGGATCAATTGAACTTATATTTAGTTCTTTATAAACCGGAATCCGGTTATATTTTTTTGCGTAATTTTTCACTTTCTTCAAATCAGGATACATAACTCCTCCATATTACTAAAAAAGCCGCGGTTTCACTGCCGCAGCTTTAAATTTAAATTATAACCGGGATGACCCGGAAATATAAATATACTCCGCGGAAAACTATTTAAGTTTTACGCCACCATTTATTATCAATTTTATTTTTTATGCTCATTACAGTAACTCCCTTATGTTTCTATACATAGAAACATAAGGGAGTTACTGTCAATACTTTTTTTTAAAAAATCAGAAATAATAATTAAAAAAAAATTCCTATTGTTGAAAATATGCGGGATTAGGGAAATGGATAAAATTCTCCAGTTATTGGGATTAAAAAATTGAGGATTGCAGATATAGGTGTACTAATATTGTAATAATTTCAGGAATAATTGTATATGAATATGCGCCCCCTTTGGGACAGAAGCAAATAGAGAATTACTCCCCGGGCAGACTGATGGGAAAAATTTATCCCCTATCCCGAGGATCCGGATAAACTGCTTTTTTAATTTCAGGAACCCGGTTCAGGAAGGAGATTATTCCCTTTACGGGTAAGAGTCATAATCACATCATTAATAATTCTTGATGCAAAACCTGCTTCACATACAAGAAGATAAAAAAGCCATTTTCTCTGAAAAACTTCATCATAACCTGCTTTAAGCAGTGAATCCTCTGCTCCAAGAAACTTCTCTCTCCACTGCTTCAATGTCAAAGCGTAGTGAGGGCCGATATTAATCAGATTTTCTATAAACAACTCAGACTTTTCAGCCATTGCAACACTTAAGGCTGTTACAGATGGAAGATGACCTCCGGGAAAAATATGCTTCTGAATCCAGTCAATCCGCTTTCTGTAATCCTTATAGTGATGATCAGGAGTGGTTATAACCTGAAGAACTGCAATTCCACGCGGCTTAAGCAGTTTTTCAAGAGCAGCAAAATAGGAGCCTAAATTTTCATGCCCAACTGCCTCAAGCATTTCAATAGATACAATCTTATCAAAAGATCCATCCATATCTCTGTAATCTTTAATCAGAACATTAATCTTTTTTTCCAGCTTCTCCTGTTTAATCAGAGACTTAACATAATCGTGCTGTTTCTGAGATAAAGTTATTGTAGTAACCCTGCATCCTGTTTTTTTTACAGCCTCAAGAGCAAATCCCCCCCAGCCTGATCCAATTTCCAGAATATGGTCATCTGATGTTATACGTGCCTGTTCTATTATTTTATGCACCTTGTTCATCTGAGACCTGGCAAGGCTATCGTTTTTTCTGTTATATATTCCGCATGAGTAAAGAAGACTTTTATCAAGAAAAGTTTTAAAAAAATCATTCCCAAGATCATAATGAGCTCTTATATTTTTTCGGCTTCCCGAAAGAGTGTTGCGTTTAGGCCGGTGAAGAATTCTGTTAATAAAATTCCCCGCACTCTTAAGCACCGGATTGTTATTGTCGTCAATATCAAGATGTTCAATAAAAATTCTGATTAACCCCACCGGGTCAGGTGAATCCCATTCTTTTTCAGTAAATGATTCTCCTAATCCAATGTCACCGTTTATAAGCACCCTGGAATAAAATTTCCAG
>CAYYKZ010000011.1:0-8895 GCA_964468455.1 uncultured Leptospirales bacterium
ATCTCCTGCAAATAAAACATACCCCGAAAAGAAGGATTCAGACGGGGGTACTCAGCGTCCGCAACATGGCCAGCGTCCCCAGCAGGGCGGCCAGCGTTCTCAACAGGGCGGCCAGCGTCCTCAGCAGGGTGGCCAGCGTCAGCAGGGTGGGCAGCGTCCGCAACAGGGTGGTCAGCGTCCCCAGCAGGGCGGTCAGCGTCCCCAGCAGGGTGGTCAGCGTCCACAGCAGGGTGGTCGTCCTCAGCAAGGTCAGCGTCCCCAGCAGGGCGGTCGTCCTCAGCAGGGCGGACAGGGCGGATTTCGTCCCGGCAGTGTAGGTAAAGAGGAAGCTCCTGTTTCAATTGAAGTTGAAGATCCTTCAAAAAGAAAAAAAGTTAAGGATAAAGAGCACGAAAAGGGTAAAGAGTGGCTCAAGACTAAAAAAGACAGGGAAATAATAGAAAAAGATTTAACTCTGAAGAAGAAACAGGCAAATGAGCCGAAAAAGATTGTAACACCTGAAAAAATAAGTATAACAGAGAGTGTTTCAGTTGGTGAGCTGGCAAAAAAACTCAATGTAAAGGCAAATGAAGTTATTGCAAGGCTGATGAAGCTGGGCGTAATGGCCACAATCAACCAGACAATCGATTCTGATACGGCATCTATCCTTGCTGCTGAATATAATACTGAAGTTAATGTTGTTTCTCTTTTTGATGAAACTGTTATAAAGAACGAAGAAACTGATAAGCCTGAAGATTATATTAACAGGCCCCCTGTTGTAACTGTTATGGGGCATGTTGACCATGGTAAAACCAAGCTGCTTGATACAATACGTAAAGCTAATGTAGCTGACGGAGAGCATGGAGGAATTACTCAGCATATCGGGGCCTATACAGTCAGTGTTGGCGATAAAAAAATTACTTTCCTTGATACACCGGGTCACGCCGCTTTTACAACCATGAGAGCCAGGGGAGCCAGTATAACTGACATCGTTATACTTGTTGTTGCCGCAAATGACGGTGTAATGCCCCAGACTATTGAGGCAATAAGCCACGCCAAGGCAGCCGGTGTACCGATAATAGTTGCAATAAATAAAATAGATCTTGAGGACGCGAATCCTGAAAAGGTGCGTCAGGAACTTACCGCATATGATCTTCTTCCTGAAGAGTGGGGAGGAAGCAATCTTTTCGCGGAAATAAGTGCCAAGCAGAATATTAATATTGAAAGCCTTCTTGAACTGGTTCTCATTCAGTCAGAGATGCTTGAGCTTAAAGCTAATCCCGGACTTCTTGCAAAAGGGGCTGTTATTGAGTCAAGGCTTGATCCTGGAAGAGGTGCTGTTTCAACAGTACTTGTACAATCCGGTACATTGCATGTTGGTGATTCATTCGTTGTTGGTGTTTATTCCGGCAAGGTAAGGGCCATGTTTGATGATAAAGGTAATCCCATAGAAGAGGCGGGGCCCTCAACTCCTGTGGAAATCCTGGGTATATCAGGGGTGCCTGCAGCGGGTGATCCTTTTGAGGGAGTTGATTCAGACAGGTTTGCCAAGCAGGTATCTCATAAGAGACTTGAATATAAGCGGATTGAGTCTGCTAAAAAAGTCAGAAAGGTTACCCTGGAATCTCTTAATGAAATGATTAAAGATGGAGAGGTGCAGGAGCTGAATGTTATAGTAAAGGCTGATGTGGACGGCTCGTCTCAGGCTCTTACTGAATCTCTTGAGAAACTTTCTACTTCTGAAGTCAGGGTAAGGGTAATTCATTCAGGAACCGGCGGGATTAATGATTCAGATGTAATGCTTGCTGCAGCTTCCAATGCTATAATTGTGGGATATCATGTGAGACCAACCGGTAAGGTCGCGGATCTTGCAGAGAAAGAAAATGTTTCTATTAAATTCTACAATATTATTTTTGAAGTAACCGATGACATTAAGGCTGCCATGGAAGGTATGCTGTCGCCTGAATATCAGCAGAAAGTTAATGGTTCAGGTGAAGTCAAAGAGGTGTTTAAAATTTCCAAAATAGGGACTGTTGCAGGTTCAGTTTGCCTCTCAGGTAAAATAACACGAAAGTCCAAGATGAGGCTGATAAGAAACGGTGTGGTAATATTTGACGGAGAACTCAGTTCTCTTAAACGATATAAGGACGATGTTAGTACTGTAGAGGCGGGTCAGGAGTTTGGTTTTACTCTGAACGGTTTTAATGATATTAAAGAAGGAGACAGTTTTGAAGCCTACGAAATAATCGAAATAGCTAAAAAACTGTAAACTGGTTTGTATAAAAGATGAAATATAGAAAAGACCGTCTTGAAGAACTGATAAAAAGAATTGTTTAAGATATCTTTCTTAAAGAAGTTAAGGATCCCAGAATCGGATTTATTACCTTTACAGGTGTTGAATTGAGCAAGGATTATTCAGAGGCCCGCATAGGAGTCTCTTTCCTTGGTTCTTCTACTGATGTAAGAAAGGGTATGGAGGGAGTCAGATCTTCAAGCGGATATGTTCAGAAGCTTCTGGGTAAAGAGCTTAAAATAAGAAATACCCCCAGGGTATATTTTTACCTTGATAAGTCTGTTGAGGAAGGGGTGGAGATGGTAAGTAAACTTGAAAGCCTTCCTGGTGTAAAGAACAGCAGTGACGATAATAATCCGCAGGAAGACTGATAACTTTCTGTGGTATTCCGATCTTTGAATAATGCGGTTGTCTTACTGGACAAGCCTTCCGGAAGAACGTCTTTTGATGTTATAAATGATTTAAAACGTTATGCCGGAGTGAAAAAAATCGGGCATTCAGGGACACTTGATAAGTTTGCCTCAGGTCTTCTTGTTGTATGTACCGGCAAGTTTACAAAGCTGACAAGATATTTTCTTGAAAGCGATAAAAGATATACCGGGACTATTCAGCTTGGTATTGAAACAGACACCTGTGATATAACAGGGGAAGTTGTTTCAGAAAATAATTTTGAAGCATTTTCAGCTGAACAGATTTCTGAAGCCCTTTCAAAGTTTAAAGGCAGAATCATCCAGGTTCCGCCCAGTTATTCATCCCTTAAAATAAAGGGTAAAAGGGCTTCTGATAGAGTAAGAATGGGCGAGGATGTTGTTCTTGAGCCTCGTAATGTGGAGATTTTCAGTTTTGATGTTACTGAGGCAGATTTTGAAAAAGGAACTATTGATTTTAATATAAAGTGCTCAAAAGGGACATATATAAGAGCTATTGCCAGAGACCTGGGTAAAGAACTGGGCTGTGGTGCATGTCTTGCTTCATTGAGGCGTCTGGAATCAGGAGATTTTAATGTGGACAATGCTCTTTCTCCTGACCGAATATCTGAATATATGAATGGCGGCATGACACCATTTTTTGTTATAGAGCCGCAAGTTGCATTGAAAAGTTTCAGCAGAATTGTGCTGGATAAAGAAGGAGCTTCCAGGGTAAGTAATGGAGCGTTGTTTTCCCGTCAGAATGCAGTACAAGTGGAAATGGAGCATGAAGCTAAAACTCTTCTGCTCGATGAAGAAAAAAATCTGATTGCAATAGCTGATATAGATATAGAAAATTGGATAATACAGTATGATTCAGTTTTCAATCATTAAAGTTTTTATATATACATGTAAAGAGGAATTTAGTATAAGCGTATTCACAGTATAATTTTCCGGCCTGATTATTTTTGTAAAAGAGATAAAGTCCCTTTTTCTTCGCCACGGGGGGGTTTAAGAATTTTACCTGAAAACAGGTTCAAGGGGAATTGCTGAGATATATATAATTAAAAATGAAATAAATGAATCAATCAGGAGGATATAAAAGGGATGACTGCAAAAGTTGAGTTAATTGATAAGTACAAAAGACATGATGGAGATACAGGTTCCCCGGAAGTTCAGGTTGCATTATTAACTGAGAGGATTAATCATCTTACTGAGCATTTTAAAATGCATCATAAGGACCATCATTCAAGAAGGGGCCTCCTTAAAATGGTTGGCCAGAGAAGAAGACTGCTTGATTATCTTAAAAAGAAGAATCTTGAAAAGTACAGGACTCTCATTAAAGAGCTTGGCCTGAGAAAGTAATGAGCAGTTTTTCAGCAAAATGCCGGCCTGGTAGAAATATGAATAAACTGAAATCCGGCATAATTTTATTTAGAGAGAGGTTTTAATGTCACTGGATTTTAGTGTTGATGTTGGAAAAGAAAATTTAAGTTTTAGTACAGGCTATCTGGCAAAGCAGGCGGATGGTGCTGTTACTGTTACAGTGGGAGAGCTTGTTATTTTTGCTTCTGTAGTTGCATCAAGAAGCGTTAGAGAAGGACAGGATTTTTTCCCTCTTACTGTTGATTACAGGGAAAAATTTTATGCTGCCGGTAAAATTCCGGGCGGATTTATAAAAAGAGAAACCAGACCATCTGACAGGGAAATTCTTGTTGCAAGGCTTACTGACAGGCCTTTACGTCCTTTATTCCCTGAAAATTTTGTTAATGAAGTGCAGATTATTATTTATGTACTTTCTGCGGATGGAAATAACCAGCAGGATGTAATTGCTATAAATGCCGCATCTGCCGCATTGGCAGTGTCGGGAGTTCCATTTAGCGGTCCTGTTGGCGCAGTAAGGGTGGGAAGAGTTAACGGAGAATTCATTGTTAACCCTACATTTAAGGAAACAGAAGAGAGCGATATTGATCTTATAGTTGCAGGTACTCAGAAAGCTGTAACTATGATTGAAGGTTCGTCAAAGAATGTATCTGAAGATGACATGCTTTCTGCTGTAGTTATTGCTCATGAGAGCATTAAAAAGATATGTGAAGCCCAGGAACAGCTTAGACAGGCTGTGAATAAAGAACCATTTCAATATGAGCCTTATGTTCCTGATGCAGAGCTTGCAAAAAAAGTAAGAGAGCAGTATTACGCAGAACTTGTTGATCTGAAAAATATAACAATGAAAAAAGCCCGTGAAGATGCTATCGGTGCTATTATTGAGAAGGCTGTTTCTGAACTAAAAGAGGAGTTCCCTGATACTTCCGGGCAGATTTCCGGTATTATTGACGGTCTTGACGGAGAAATAGTACGTAACCGTATTCTTGATGAAGGGCTTAGAGCTGATGGAAGGGACCTTAAATCAATAAGGCCTATTGACATAAAAACCGGAATTCTTCCCAGGGCTCACGGTTCCGCTGTCTTTACAAGAGGCGAAACTCAGGTAATGGGAGTTACAACTCTTGGAACATTATCAGAAGTGCAGAGAGTAGACAACATTGAGGGAGATTCATCAAAGAGATTTATGCTGCATTATAATTTCCCTCCTTTTTCTGTTGGTGAAACAGGGAGAACCGGTACACCCGGAAGAAGAGAAATTGGCCATGGGATGCTGGCTGAAAGAGCTCTTGAATGGGCAATTCCGGATAAAACCGAATTTCCTTATACAGTAAGACAGGTTGCAGAAACACTTGAGTCCAATGGTTCTTCATCAATGGCCAGCGTTTGTTCCGGTTCACTTGCAATGTACAATGCCGGAGTTAAGCTTAAAAGCGCGGTTGCAGGTATTGCAATGGGACTGGTAATGGAAGGTGACAGATTTGCTGTTGTAAGTGATATTACAGGTCTTGAAGATCACCTTGGAGATATGGACTTTAAGGTTGCCGGAACAGAAACAGGTATTACAGCTTTTCAGCTTGATATAAAAGTTGAAGGTATTACACCTGAGATTATGAAGGTGGCTCTTGCACAGGCAAAAGAAGGTAGACTCCATATCCTTAAAATAATGAATTCTTATCTTTCACAGCCGGATGAGAATCTTTCAGCCTATGCTCCTAAAATCAGGATACTAAAAGTTAAAACTGAAAAAATCGGTGAAATAATAGGACCTGGCGGAAGAGTTATAAAGAAGATTGTTGAAGAAACCGGAGCTGAAGTGAATATTGATGATACCGGTACTGTTATAATTTCCGCAATCAGCCCTGAAGCTATTGAGAAGGCAGTTAAGACTATTCAGGGAATAGCAGAAGATGTGGAAATCGGAAATGTCTATGACGGAACAGTCAAGAAGATAGTTGAGTTTGGTGCTTTTGTAGAAATAGTTCCCGGCAAAGAGGGGCTGGTTCACATATCCAATCTTGATGCTTCAAGAGTAAGACAGGTTACTGATATATGCAATGTTGGTGACAAAATGAAAGTTAAGGTTATTAAAATTGACCGTCAGGGAAGAATTGACCTGAGCAGAAAGGAAGCACTGGAATAGAGATAGGTTAATGGTAAATAAATATATTCAGGGGAACGGACTTTCTGTTCTCCTTGAACCGATTGAAGGAGTTGTCTCTGTTTCAGTGGGACTCTGGATAAAAAAGGGTTCAAGGCATGAAAGAGAGGATCAGTACGGATATGCTCACTTTGTTGAGCATATGCTGTTTAAAGGGACAGAAAAGTACACTGCAAAAGAAATAGCCCAGAAAGTTGACCGTGTTGGGGGGCAGCATAATGCTGCAACCAATAGGGAGTATACCTGCTACTATATAAATGTGGTTTCTGATTATCTTGAACTTGCACTTGAAATTCTTTCTGACATGTATAATAATTCTCTTTTTGATGCAGATGAGCTTGCCAAGGAGAGAAATGTTATTATGGAAGAGATCAGGATGTATGAAGATACTCCTGATGAATATATCCTCGATCTTTTTATGGAAAGGATGCTTAACGGGCATCCTTTAAGCCATTCTATTCTGGGAACGATTGAAGGAATAAAAAAAACAACGCGCGAGTCTCTTACCGGTTTTTATAATGAGCATTATGTTAACGACAATGTGATTATTGCTATTGCCGGAAGTTTTGAAGAAAAAAAAGCGGTTGATCTTATTGCAAAATATTTCAGCAATGAAAGGAGTCACCCTGTTTATGAATCAAAACAGATTATTTATGCTCCTGAACTACCTGTAATTGAGCATCAGGAAAAGGATCTTGAGCAGGTGCATTTCTGTATGGGTCTTGAAGGAATTAAAAAAGGGGATGATGACAGGTGGCCTTTTTATATTCTCAGTACTATTCTGGGCGGCAGTATGTCATCCAGGCTTTTCCAGAATATCAGGGAGAAGGAGGGGATAAGTTATTCAATTTATTCCTTTCATTCATCATATATTGACTGTGGAGTTTTCGGGATATACTGTGCAACAACTGCTGATAAGTTCAGGCGTACAGTGGAACTTATTATGAATGAGTGCAGAAATATGCTTAAAGACGGCATATCAAATGAAGAGCTTGAAGATACAAAAACATTCATGAAAGGAAATCTTGCTTTAAGTCTTGAAAGCAATGAAACAAGAATGAGTCAGCTTGCCCGGAATGAAATGGTATACGGAAGATCCTTTGATTTTAATGATATAGTCCGTTACATAGATTCTATTACCATGGATGATTATGTAAGGGTATGTGAAAGAATATTCAGAAATAAGGATTTTTCTCTTATTTCAATCGGGAAATTGAAAAGACGGAAAAGTTCTTTAATAGATTTATCTATTTAATTTACAGGATAATCTTTTTTTAAAAAATTTTGATTTACATTTGCAAGAGATTGATTTAGATAATGATTATGACTTGTAAGCTGTAATAGTAATCGTAATCATTTATTAATTAATTCATATTATCTGGAGAATCATATGGCGCTTAAAAATGAAGGGATGAACAGTACCATAGGGGAGGGTTCCTCCTTTGAAGGTAAATTCTATATCAGCGGATCTCTTAAAATTGACGGCAAGTTTGAAGGTGAAATAAAGACAGATGAAGAACTTGTTGTTGGTGAAAAAGGGAGAGTGAAGACAGATATTTATGCTAAATCTGTCGTTGTTGCCGGTACTGTGGTAGGAAATATCAATGCTGAGTATGAAGTGAGACTTTTAGAAACAGCCAAGGTTCTGGGTGACATTACAGCACCTGCTATTTCTATCCAGAGAGGTGTCGTTACTCATGGTCTGGTTACGATTACAGGTAATTCCAGAAAGGATCCTAAAAAATATATTGAAGACAGTTATAATGGCACCCCTGATGCAATAAAAAGTGCGGAAAAAAAATAATTCATTGTTAATAAATTATCCGGTTGTCCGATAATTAAAAAATAAAGAGCGGGTATAGGTAAACTTAAGATTGGCAGATGAATAGAAAAGGGTTTAATACATATAAGTTTGGAAGATTTACCATTAATATTTTTACTAATGAAGTTGTAATTATATATATTGGTAAAGAAGGTACGTATATCCGAAATTTTTATAAAAAACACCTTCTCCGTTTTTCCAGAGCTTTTGCCATGGGTATGACAGTTGTACTTGCTTCATCCCTTATAATAGCCGCTTTTTCCTCTGATGAAGCTTCCGCAACAAGCAACGTAAAAAATAATATAGTTCAGTTAAATGATATTGAAGGGAATAATGTCCTTCTTCCTGCTGAAAATGACCCGGAAAAAAAGATAAGTACTGCTAATGATGATATTGAAGAAATTCTTGAAGATGAAAAGATAAAGAATGAACTTCTCCTTTCAGATAAAACTGATTATTCAGATCAGAAAAACAGTGATGAAAAGCTTAGTATACAGACACATAAGGTTAAACGGGGTGAGAACCTCAGCATAATTGCTAAAAAATATGGGATATCCATAGATACAATATGCGGAAGTAATAACCTCAGGTCCTATGATTTTATTAATGAAGGAGCTGTTCTCAGAATCCCGAATAAGGATGGGATCCTTTATAATATGAAAGAAGGTAATAACCTGATTAATCTTGCAAAAAAGTATAAAATTCCTGCTGATAAAATACTTGCACAGAATGATTTTGCTAATCCCGATTTCATAAAGCCAGGAGAGCTGGTATTTATTCCTGATGCTAAGCCGCAGAATATTATACAGGGATTTCTATGGCCTGTTTCAAGCAGAAGAATTACAAGTGC
>CAYYKZ010000011.1:8921-18306 GCA_964468455.1 uncultured Leptospirales bacterium
GAAGAAATCCTTTTAACAGGGCTCACCGGGAATTCCATAAAGGAATAGATATTGCTGCAAGGTACAGCTGGGTAAAGGCTGCAAGATTTGGACGAATTACCTTTGCAGGATGGATGGGCGGTTATGGTAATGCTATTATTATTGCTCATCCCGGCGGATATAAAACCTTATATGCTCATCTTTCACGGGTGAGTGTAAAAAACGGACAATATGTTAAACAGGGACAGGTTATTGCTCAGAGCGGCAATACAGGACGTTCCACTGGGCCTCACCTTCATTTTGAAATAATAAAAAACGGGGGACATCAGAACCCCAGGGCACTTCTTTCCAGATAATTTTTTCCCGCTTTTTTATATACCTCTTTAACCAGGTACCCGTCATTTAAAAATTTATTGACTCTTTTACTCCACTTTGAAATATCTCTTATTGACAATTAACTGTTACTATTCTGCAATTAAGCCTTTAGTCGGGAATTAATCCGGACAACCGGCAGTCATATAACGAAATGGAGTTTTAATATGCTTAAAAATGCGAATTTTCTCTGTGAAATCGGTAGTGAAGAGATCCCTGCCGGATATATTCCACCGGCTGTAACATCAATTGAAAACATAATGAAAGAAAAACTTCAGGGGAACCGTATAGATTTTTCTGATATTGCTGTTTATGCAACTCCCCGAAGATTTTCTATACTTGTTTCAGGCCTTGCATCTGAACAGAGAGAGGAGACCATTGAACTGAAAGGCCCATCTGCTAAAGCTGCGTATGACGGGGATGGGAACCCTACAAAAGCATTGCAGGGTTTTTTAACAGGGAATAATATAACTGCTGATTCTGTTACTGTAAGGAGTACTGATAAGGGTGAGTATATTTTTGCATCGAAAAAACTTGAATCAGGGAAAACTGAAACAATAATTCCGGAGATTATTGAACATATTATTTCAAACCTTTCATTTCCTAAAAGAATGAAATGGAGCGATAAGAAAATTACATTCCCAAGGCCTATTGCATACTTTATGATTCTTTTCAATGACAAACCTGTTGATTTTGAAATAGAGGGGATAAAAAGCGGCAGCAGAACAAGGGGACATTTTGTCCAGCATAATGAAATGATTGAGATTAAATCTATAAGTGAATATGAAGAGAAGCTTAAAAGTAACGGGGTTGTGCTTGACCAGAATGTGAGGAAAGAACTTATTCGTGAACAGCTTTTTAAAGCTGCGCAAAGCGCTGGAGGAGTTTTAATTGAGGATGAGGATCTCCTTGATACTGTTACATATCTTGTTGAATCACCACATGTTATTCCCTGTGAGTTTGACAGCTCCTTTCTTGAAATACCTGATATTGTACTAATAGCAGAGATGAAAGAACATCAGAAGTATTTTGCAGTTTCAGACAAATCGGGGAAGCTCATCAATAAATTTCTTGTTACATCCAATAATCCCCCTAATAGTAATATTGTTAAAGGTAACCTCAAGGTAATATCAGCCAGGTTCAGTGACGCTGGATTTTTCTACAAAGAGGATGCTAAGGTGAAACTTGCAGAGAGAGTGGAGTCTCTTAAAAATGTTCTTTTCCATAAGGAGCTTGGCTCAATCTATGATAAAATTGAGAGGATGAGAAAAGTCGCTGAAAGTCTGTGCAATGTCCTTTCCCTCGGGAGCGATGTAAAATCAAAGGCTGACAGGGCAGTTTATCTGAGCAAGGCTGATCTTGACACAGCCATGGTTTATGAATTCGCATCACTCCAGGGGCATATCGGGAGAATTTACGCGCTTAATGATGGCGAGGATAAGGAAGTTGCTGAAGCTATATATGATCAGTACAGGCCTAAGTTTCATGGTGATGAAATACCTTCCGCTATAGTTTCAGTTATCGCTTCTTTGAGTGAAAAGATTGATAATATCTTCGGATCATTTTCGGTGGGAAATATCCCTAAAGGGTCCCAGGATCCCTATGCACTGAGAAGACAGGCAAATGCGATTGTGGAACTTATTATAAGAAATGGATTAAATTTTCAGCTCAAGGAAGTGTTTAACAGTGTGTCCGGGAATTATAAGGATGGCGCTTCTCTTGTGGAAAAGATTATTGATTTTATAAATGTAAGGGTTAAAACGATTTTTACCGATGAGGGATTCCGTTACGATGAAATAGATGCCTCTCTTGTTCATGGTGATACAGATTACCTTGAGCTTTATAAAAGGGCAGGAAGCCTGAATAAATACAGGGAGAATGAAAAGTTTTCCCAGCTTCTGCTTGGTTTAAAGCGGATGAACAATATAGTTAATGGATTCAGGAAAGATAATAAAGATTATAAGCTGAATTTTAATGAATCACTCCTTGAAGAGAAAGAGGAGAAGGATCTTTACGCTTTTTTTAATGAAAAGCAGGAGCAGATTAAAAGTCTGATAGGTGAGAGCAGATATATTGAGCTTTTTGAGCTTATTACAGAGAGTAAACCTCTTATAGACATATTTTTTGATAAGGTTCTGGTAATGGATAAAAGAAATGAGGTGAGGGATAACAGGCTTTATCTCCTTGAGAGTATTTTGAAAAATCTCTCAGCTATTATCGATTTTTCCAGAATAAGTGATAAGTAGACTAATACTGATTTGTTTTATATAAGGAAACCGGTACTGATTCAGGTACCGGTTTTTTATTAACTGATTAAATAATAATTTATGGGATATAAACCTTAGCGTATCCGCTGACTTTGCTTATGCTGGTTTCGTTGTCATAGTCTATACTATCTTCCTCATCCCAATGGATAAAACCTACTCTGTAGAAGTAAGTACCTGATGGTGGATTAATATCTGTGAATGCATCGATGTAAGAGGAGCTTGAACCTATTATACCGTAGGGTGCATATTCATCATTGGCATATTTTGACCTGTATATTTCAATACCGGCAAAACTTTCAGATGAGTCAGTCTCAGACCAGGATAGATCAACATCTCCGGTGCCGGAGTTATATTCAGCAGTAATTGAAAATGAGGCCCGGTTTGTAATCTCGCCCTCTACATAGTCTGAAACATAGGAACATCCGGTAAGTAAATAGAATAAAAGAATAATAAGTCTCTGTTTTATATATTTCATTATTTTCCCTCAATTTAATTATAATCTGAAAAAGAGACTACCTTCTGCAGACCATTTGTCTGCGGTTTCTGTAAGCATTCTCAGATCTCTTGAAAAATTTCTTTGAGCAGTTATTTCTCCACCGATAATAATAAGGTCAACCTGACATCCTATTATCCAGCCGTAAATATCATTACCCTTTTCAGGTTTATCCCGGTGTATTGATACTGCAGGGTCCCAGTACCAGCTCATTCCTGTGTATCCTTTAAATCCCGCAGAACCCGGGGCTCGAACAGGATCTATATTCAGGAGAATATACCACTCCTTGACAGGAGCAGTATTTATTTTTTCTCCTTCACTTTTTTCATATATTGTTTCAGTAATATACTGCAAAGAACCGGAGCCTTCAATTGTAAACTTTTCAGATAGCCTTTGTGTTACATGTAAGGAGAGGAGCAGAAGCTTTGCCCTGTCTTTGGAATAATCTGAATTAATATCCTTCCCTTCGGGGGTTTTCACCCATACAGGGTCAAAGGGTTCATCATTATATGCTGCTGAATATTCAAATCCTGTTTCAATTACAGGGAAATAGATGGATTGATTAACTCCGAAAAGGGAAATAAAAGGATTTAATGTTAAATCAACTTTTATTGATTCAGGTTTGCCATCATCGAAGTTCATGGAATAACCGGCATTCCCCATAAATTCCATTGCAAGAAAATATTTTCTATAGTGGACCAACGGATCAAAATAATCCATTGTTCCTGTTTCATCAGGTACATATTCATTGTTTACTATTATTCCTGTATGTACTGTCATATAGGGACGCCATAAAAAAGAGAGCGCATATATGTCATCAAAAAACTGGGAGTGTTTGTAATCGGTTATCGTTTCTGATCCTGCTGCACCCCTGTCAACTTCCAGGGTTTTAGTAAGGCCGTAGTGAAATCCCGTTGCTGTAAATGCCATTATGAAATCGGTTTCATCAGGAGATTGCCTATGACTGTCAAGAGGTATTGCCAGGGTCATACTTCCATATGAGCGGATCAGATTAAGGTCTGTTGATTCGTATTCATCATTGCCGGAATTGTATGTATTAACATTAAATCCGAAAACCCAGTTTATCTTTCCGTAAATATCAAAATAGAAATTATCATCTTTAAGAATGTCCCATCTTTTTAGAAATAATTCCTGTACAGTATTGCTTCTGGAAACGGAATTATGGAGGGTAGAAGCTTCATAAACTTCTGCTGATGAATTGATATGAAAAAAGAGAATAATAGAAAGAACTATTATTATTTTTTGCATTTTTTTCTTTGCCGTAGTAAGATTTTTGCTTCCGGACTGATATCTTTGATTAAATTGAATAGAAACGTTAATTTTTATCATTTCAATAACTATTTATATATTGCCCGGGAAATTTATATTTTTTATTAATAAGTCTTAAATTCCAATACTTTTTTTGATTTTTTAATATTGTCCTGCGGATAATTTGAAAGCCCGACAATATAAAGGTATTATTTTTTAAATGTATTGTGATGTGAAATATTGTATTGAATAAAAAGCAATATACAGTTAATCTGTCCCGATGAATATAGAAAAGGAATATAAATTAACTGACTGGCTGCCTGTGACCAGAAAGGAGGCTTTGCTTCGCGGGTGGGATGAAGTGGATGTCATTCTGTTTTCAGGTGATGCCTATGTTGATCATCCCTCATTTGGTGCAGCAGTAATAGGCAGATTGATAGAGAGCCGGGGGCTACGTATCGCTATTGTTCCCCAGCCAAACTGGCGTGATGATTTGAGGGATTTTAAAAAATTTGGCGTGCCCCGTCTCTTTTTTGCTGTAACAGCCGGATCCATGGACTCAATGGTAAACCACTACACAGCTGCAAAAAGGCTGCGTTCTGATGACGCTTACAGCCCTGCAGGGAGGAGCGGTATGAGGCCCGATTATGCTGTTACGGTGTATACAAAAATACTAAAAAGTCTTTACCCGGAAGTTCCTGTAATCGCAGGCGGTATTGAAGCGTCCCTGCGGCGTTTTACGCATTATGATTACTGGTCCGACTCATTAAAACCTCCCATACTTGCAGAATGCGGTGCTGATCTCCTGATCTATGGAATGGGTGAGCAGCCCCTTATTAAACTTCTTAAAATGCTTGATAAAAATATTCCCTTTCATTCTCTGAAAAATCTGGACCAGACAGCATTTGCTGCAGGAATCAATGAAACTATCCCTGTAATTAAAGGAGTGGAGGATATTGAACTCTATTCCCATGAAGAGTGCCTGGCTGATAAAAAAAAGTTTATGGAAAACTTCCTGATCACAGAAAGGGTCTCTTCCGGCAATGGGGGAGTAAGGCTTATCCAGAGATCGGGAGATTGTAAGGTTATAGTTAATCCTTCATGGGGGAGTCTGAGTCCTGCTGAGACTGACATGGGGTTTGATCTACCTTATACGCGAATGCCTCATCCTAAATATAAAAATGGCGGCGTGCCGGCATATGATATGATTCGACATTCAATTACTACCCACAGGGGATGTTTCGGAGGCTGTTCTTTCTGTGCCATATCCGCTCACCAGGGGAAGTTTATAAGCAGCAGATCAGAGGGTTCTGTTTTGCGGGAAGTTGAAAATGTTGCCGGAATGCCGGATTTTAAAGGCTTTGTTTCTGATCTTGGGGGGCCATCTGCCAATATGTACAGAATGGGGGGGGAGGATTCAGGATTATGCAGAAAGTGCAGGAGGCCGTCATGTGTATTCCCTGGAATCTGCAGTAACCTTAATTATGACCACAGCCCCCTTATTGATCTTTACAGACAAAGTGAAAAAATCAGGGGAGTAAAAAAGGTTTTTGTTTCAAGCGGTTTGCGTTACGATTTATGCCTTCCAGGTCAAAAAGGGGCTGAACAAAAATATCACTGTATGGAGTATATTGAAAAGCTGGTAAAGGACCATGTTTCAGGAAGACTTAAGGTGGCTCCTGAACATACTTCGGAGAAGGTTCTTAAGCTGATGAGAAAACCCTCATATAAATTATTTTTGAAATTTAAAAGTTTATTTGAAGAGATTTCAAAAAAGTCGGGGCTTAGACAGCAGATAATACCCTATTTTATTTCATCTCATCCAGGCTCTGATATTGAGGATATGGCAGAACTTGCTTCATTAACAGCAGCAGAGGGGTTTAAGCTTGAGCAGGTTCAGGATTTTACGCCTACTCCAATGACCTTGTCTTCTGTTATTTATTATACAGGAATTAATCCTTATACAGGGGAAAATGTCTATTCAGCAAAAAATAAAAAGGAAAGGGATAATCAGCGGATTTTTTTCTTCTGGCATAATAAGGAAAACAGGAATGAAATAAAAAAATTGCTTAAAAAGACAGGCAGAACAGATATAGAGAAAAAACTTTTCAGCAGATAGAGGTTTCATTCTACAAACCGCTCAAAGCGCAGTTTCAGTACAGTTTCCCAGAACCATGATTTTTCAATGGGATTATCCTTAAAGTAGTGGAGATGGCTGAAACACTTACAATCAGTAGAGCCGAAATTCTTAACCGGCTCCCCTGATTTTTTATCCAGGATTTCTGCCAGGTCGCATTCATTATATTCATCTGTTATTATGGGGATGTCAGATGCTATTTTCATTTCAGCCGTTATATAGTCCATATGCCAGTGCTTCTTTTTTTTCTTTTTTCTGTGGTGTTCAATCCGTTTAAAAAGATTGTTTTTTCCGCTTCCGCTGTATATATAGTATCCCTTTTTAAATTCCAAATTTCCCAATGACCCGCATTCAATTACCCGGTCTTTATCATTCCATAGCACTATATAGTATATTCCGGAAGGTTTTACATCTGGTATAATAAGGGGGACTTTATTCAGTTTAACAATATTATAGCTGCTGTCATACTCAACTGAGTAGGGAAGAATTTCAACATCACCGGAGTATTTTTTTAAGGTTTCATAAAAGTAAAAGTCGGTGTGGTAGTTGGGGACAAAGGACTTAATTCCGCTGTGAAGTATAAGAATAAAAAGTTTTCCATTTCCTGTTGAAGCCAGGAGTTCAATATGTGCTGCTCCCCTTGCACTTACTGCATCAGGGAATGAAGCAATTTTATTATAGGCCAGGGTGCATGACTTAAGTTCCAGAAAGTAGTTTCCATTTTTATCTTTCATGAGAAAATCGAATCTGTGGTTTTGATATGCAGGTTCACTTCTTATAATGGAATCATTTTTAAGTTCAGGTATAAGTCCATTGCTGAGAAGTTCAGGGAAGAGGGTGTTGCTCCTTGCTGAATCTATCATTACAGGAAAACTGTTATGGAATATGTAGAGTAGCCTGTATCTGTATTTTCCTGCTGACGGGATAAGAAGCACTTCATTTCCAGGTATTGCCAGTTCCGATAGGCGTCCTGTGTTTGGCACATATATTTCTTCCGGTTTATTATCAATTAATACCAGAGATACAAACCGGTTGATCCGTTTTTTGAAAACAGCTTTAATGTATAATGGAGATGTCATTTAAGTTTAAGGGAGTATATCCGCGGGGAGAGCCCCCGCGGAGTATAATTTTATTTGTCATGGAATACAGGTTTTCTTTTTTCAATGAAGGCATTTACAGCTTCTTCTTTATCTTCTGTTCCGAAGCAGTAAATAGACTGTGCCTGTTCAAACATAAGTCCGGCATATGTATTTCCTTCTGCAGCAACATTAACACCCCATTTGCCGAAACGGATTGCTGAAGGCGGAAGGTTTGATATCCTCTTGGCAAGCCGAAGGGATTGTGACTCAAGATCTTCAGGTTTTACAAGGTATTCAACAAGGCCTATTCTGTAAGCTTCCTGAGCATCGACTTCCTCTGTACAGAGTATCATCTTTTTTGCCTGTCCGATTCCGACAAGCTTTGTGAGCCTGGTTGTTCCTGTCTGGTCTGCGGTTAGTCCAAATCGGACTTCAGGGAGTGCCATGCGCGCCCCTTCTGCAGCTATTCTTAAATCACAGCTTAATGCAATCTCAAGACCTGCTCCGTAGCAGAGACCTTTTATTGAAGCTATAACAGGTATTGGAAGTTCCTGAAACCTGCTGAAAGTTCTTTGAAGGAAGTTCAGATTATCCTTTACGAATCTGGTATCCACTGCTTTTAAAAAGGCAAGATCAACACCGGCAGAAAAGTGGTCGCCTCCTGACTGTAGTACTGCAGCTCTCAGGTTGTTGTCTTTGGAAAGATCCTCCTGAATGTCTGCAAGTGTAAGGACCACCTCTTTATCGAAAAGGTTAAGGCCGCTGGGGTCATTAAGTGTAATAAATGCGATATGACCTTCTTTAGTGAGTTTTACTTTCGGTTCCCCGCTCATAATAAATACCTCTTTAGTTGAAATAATTTCACAGAAATGGATAGATTTTTTATAACTGCCCGGTTATGTCTGGAACATGGATTATTATTCAATTTGAGATGAATTATAATTATCCAGTATGAGTGCTGAGCAGTTTATATTTTATATTTATTAGACAATAATATATTAAGTTAATAAATCTTCAAGCAGTATTTATATCGACCAGGAAGCGGAGGGGGAAGTAACTGGTGGTTTATCTGTTTTTTTTGCGGGTAAACATTTTCTGCCAGTATGATATTTCCTCATCAGTTACCACAGGGTTTTCCTTTTCAACAGCGATTTTCTTAAGTTCCATCTCATCTCTGTATTCTTTTATGGTTATGTTTACATGGTCTGCAAATTTTTCGCTCTGCATTGTTCTGGCTCCGAATCTTTTTACATAAAAAAGAATATCCTTATCAGAGGTAATTACTGTTGTCATTTTAGGATTTAGATCTTTTTTAATGAACTGTTTAATAAGGTAGTCAGCAGAGTAGTCAAGGGAGTAGTAAACATCTATTGACCCGGATTTTTCACTGGTGGTCTTACCTGCTGTTCCTTTTGTACCGTCAAAAACTATCCGGATGGTGGATTTTTTAATTTTCTGGTACTCCTTCATTTTATCAAGAAGACCCTGACGGGCATTATCGAGCTGGCTGTAATACATCATCTCCTCCAACTCGGGAAACTTGTAAATAAGGTTGAATCCGTCAATTAATAAGGGCATTGTACTATCTTATAATTATTTATTTGTTAGAAATATTTTAATTCTATCCAGTGCTGTTTTTATGTTATCCATTGATGTTGCAAATGAACAGCGTATATGGTTTATTCCTGAATCGCCGAAGGCTCCACCCGGAACAACTGCCACCTTCTGTTCTTTTATAAGGTTTATGGCAAAGTCTCTTGAAGACATTCGGGGAGTATGGCATATATTA
>CAYYKZ010000012.1:0-18173 GCA_964468455.1 uncultured Leptospirales bacterium
ATCCTGACGAAAGATCGAAAGAAATTATGCTTAAAACCATAGACTGGTTTGAAAAAAAAGGACTGGCAAAGCAGAAGGAGCAGTTCCACAGTAGAGAATTCTGCGAAGACTGGCAGAAATTTGTTACAGAAGAGAAAATTTTTGAAACCCTTTTTCTTCCAAAGGGCTACGGGTCAGATCCCAACCAGTATTACAGCACATATAGAATGTATGAGTTCTCCGAAATCTGCGGTTTCTACGGAGCTGCATACTGGTACACATACCATGTTTCCACATTAGGTCTTGACCCAGTTCTTCTTGGCGACAATGAAGAGGCAAAGCATAAGGCTGCTAAAAAGCTTCAGGATAATGCACTATGTGCTTTCGGACTTTCCGAGAAAGAACATGGAGCAGACATCTATTCTTCTGAGATGAAGCTTTATCCTAAAGGGGACGGAACCTATGTTGCTAATGGAAGCAAGTATTACATAGGAAACGGTAATGTTGCAAGCACCGTTACAGTTTTTGCTAAAATTGCCGACACTGATGAATATGTTTTCTTTGTTGTTGATTCCGCACATCCCAATTATGAATGCGTGAAAAATGTTGTTGATGTTAATCAGCAGTATGTTGCCGAGTTTGCACTTCACGACTATCCTATTACTGATGCAGATATCCTTTCAAGAGGGCCTAAGGCATGGGATGATATGCTTAACACTATTAATATCTGTAAGTTTAACATAGGTTCAGGTGCTACAGGTATTGTTACACATTCATTTTATGAATCCTTAAATCACGCATACCATAGAGTATTATATGGTAAAAAAGTAACTGACTTTGCTCATGTAAAAAGACTGTTCATGGACTCATGGCTCAGACTTATGGGTATGAAGCTTTTTGGACTCAGAGCTACTGATTATATGCGTGTTGCTAATGAAAATGACAAGAGATACCTTCTATTCAATCCTATCATGAAAATGAAAGTTGCCATACAGGGTGAGGAAACTCACGAAATGTTATGGGATATTATTGCTGCACGTGGTTTTGAAAAGGATATGTACTTTGAGCAGGCAATCGGCGAGCTTAGAGGATTCCCTAAACTTGAAGGTACACGTCATGTAAATATGGCTCTTATAGCCAAGCTTATCCCAAGCTATATGTTTATGCCTGGTGAGTTCGAAGAAATCGGAAGAATCACTGATGACAGAAATGATGACTTCCTTTTCCGTCAGGGGCCGACAAAGGCTTATGCTAAAACCAAGTTCCATGATTTTAATCCTGTATATCAGAGTCTTGCCCATCTTCCAAATGTTAAGATTTTTATGGAGCAGATTCAGGCATATAAGGAATATCTCATGGTTTCAGGCCAGGATTTAATGAAGCAGATGATGGAATTCGACTATCTTCTTGCAGTTGGCGAACTTTTTACCATGGTTGCATATGGTCACCTTATTATTGAAAGTGCGAAACTTGAAAATGTATCTGATGAAATCATGAATCAGATGTTCGACCTTTATGTAAGGGATTTTTCAAGATATGCTCTTGATCTATACGGAAAACCGTCAAACAGCGATGCTCAGCTTGAAAAACTTATGAAAGCTATAAAAAGACCGGTTCCGAATAAAGAGGAATTTGATAAGGTACTAAATGAAGAAGTTTACAGCCTTGTTGATACTTATATACAGAACCCTTAATTAAAAAAAACAGATTTAATCATCCGGGTGATTAACCCGGAAAGTCTGGTAAAGAAGTATTTGTGTAAAGGATGTATTAAAGAATTGTTGATCCCCGGTTTCTCAGGAAGCCGGGGATTTTCTATGCTCTGCTGTTTCCTTCGGGGTATTTTTCTTTAATAGATTTTATTACGTCTGTTATATCAAAAAATATATCCACTATTTCAGGATCAAATTTCGTACCTGAAAGGGCTTTTATTTCATTAAGCACATCCTTTTCCTGCCAGGCATCCTTGTAAACTCTCTGAGATGAAAGGGCGTCATAAACATCAGCAAGTGCAACTATTCTTCCGTACACCGGTATTTCCTCACCCTTAAGTTTTACAGGTTCCCCTTTTAAATTTTTTTCAATAGCTTCACCTGTCATAATATCGACCCGTCCGGGATATCCGGTGCCGTCCCAGTTTTCGTGGTGGGTTAATGCCACATCACGGGCTATTTCATCTATTTTTGACTGGGCATTAGAGAATATTTTTGCACCCTGGTATGTATGGGATTTCATTATTTCATATTCTTCGAAGGAAAATTTTGCCGGCTTTTTTAATATAAGGTCAGATATGGCGACCTTGCCAATGTCATGAAGCATTGCCGCCATTCTTAATACGTCTTTGCTGGCCTGTATTTCCGATTGTTTTAATCCCCTTCTTTGAGCCCATTTTTCATATATTTCAACAGAGTATGAGGCAACTCTGTTTACGTGTGCTCCTGTTTCTTTGGGATCACGCAATTCAGCCATCTGTATCATTCGGAGTATAAGTGCTCTTGTCATTTGAGCCTTCTGCAGTATCATGCTTGCTATGCCGGCAAAGTGATTAATGTAGAGGCCATCCTGTGTTGTGAAATTACGGTCATTACCATTTTCATCAATGGGATTAATTATCTGCATTACTCCAAGGATGTCATTTCTTTCATTTTTAAGCGGGATAGTCATTACAGATCTGGTTCTATAATTCGCCTTTTCATCAAAGGATTTATTAAATCCGTAAGGTTTATCGTGGATATGGTAAACATCCTGTAGTACCAGTGATTCACCTGTGAGCGCAACATATCCTGCTAATGAATCTTCTGAAATGGGGAGTTTGAAATAGGAATATATAAGTTTTTTACCTTCAGGGAGTCGGCCTGAAAGGGTTTTGTTTTGAGCATGGGTGAATACAAGATCATTCCCGTTTTTGATATATATGGTACCTGCATCGGCGTCAGCAATTTTTCTGGTTTCATAGAGTATTTTTTCAAGAAGTATATCAAGATCCTGAAAGGTGCTTATTTCAGACCCAAGGCGGATTATTTCTTTCAGTTTTTCATTTTCATTCATTATATTTCACTATTATTATTTTTATTATCAATTTAATATAACATCATTTTTGAATAATGTCACCCATGTTTTGAGAAAATATATCTTTTGAGATTTTATGAATAGGAATTATATTATGCTGTCTTATAAAAAACTGTTGTCATTTACCCGCCAGCAGGTTAAATTTCACATGCTATGTGGCTTCTTATCATTCAGTTTAAATTTTTTTTAGAAAAATAAAAAAGTTTTTATTTTTCAGCATTATGAAACGTATATATAAATGAAATGAATAATTTTAATTTCTTTACTTAGGAGTCTTTAATTCCATACTCCACAGCGGCTGTGGAATTTCCAAAGCAATGTTTACTAAAGTTTATTTTTGATAATAAAAGGATTAATAAATGATTAAACTAAAGCCATTTAAAATAATTATTCCGCTTATTCTTGTGTCTCTTATAGGTTTTTATATTTATAATTACGGGATTGGAGAACTTTTCACGCTTGGAGCTGTTAAGCAGGTGCGGGGTCAGAATATTGAAGACCTGGAAAGGGAAGTTGAAATTAATGAAAAACAGTTCTGGGACAAGCTTCAGACAATGGAAAAACTGGGGGATTCATATAAAAAGCTGGGCATCAAATATACTGAAATGAAAAGCTGGACCCCCGCAATTGACACTCTTACGAAGGCTATTGAGCATGGTCAGTCAGGCCCGCATGTACATTACTGGCTTGCTATAGCTTATGCAAACAGGGGTAAGGAGCTTCAGAACAGTAAAGATATTAATATGGCTGAGATCAGCTATAACCGGGCAATTGAAAGAATGCCGACCTTGACCGGAGCCAGGTATGGACTGGCAATTCTATATTTTTATGAAAAGAATGATCGTGAAAAAGGGATCAAACTTATGAATGAAATTGTAAGGGATAAACCTGATTATTATGATGCTCAATTTGCTCTTGGCAGATTTTACTATGAAGAGGGTGAAAAAAACAGGGCTCTTTCGGTTTATCAGAATCTTTATTCAATCCTCGATTCCAAAAAAGATTCATTCAGGACTGAAGAACTGAAAAAGAGCTGCCAGGAGAATATAACTCAGATAATGCTGGAGATATGAAAGATATTTATGGACCGGATTTTTAATGATATTCTGCTTTCTATTGTTTCATTAAAGGATATTAAACCTTTAAAGGCTGAAGGGTTAAAGCGGGATGAGATTATTGCTGAAATAAGAAAAGGGAAAATTAAAACTGCAGATCATATTGCCAGGGAGTATGGTGAATCCCCTGTTAACAGCTGCGAGGAAATTATTTCAAGGTGCAGAAAAAGTAATATAAAAATAATAAATCTTAGTCATGATATTTACCCCCGTTTTTTAAAGGAAATACATAATCCTCCCCATGTACTTTATGTTAAAGGTAATTTGTTTAACACCAGGTTTTTATCAATTGTTGGAACAAGAAAGTCGGACAAAATATCAGAAAATATAACCGGTAAAATTGCATCTGCCTTGTCTGATGCAGGGATAACTGTTGTGAGCGGGATGGCACTTGGTATTGACAGATATGCTCATTTAAGCGCAATAAAAAGCGGCGGTTCCACTGTTGCTGTTTTACCTAACGGGATTGATGTTCTCTATCCATACCAGAACAGGGATGTTTTTGAAGCAATCAATAATAATGAAAATTCCTGTCTTATTTCCGAGTTCCCTCCGGGGATTGTACCGGGACAGAAATGGGTTTTTGCCAGGAGAAACAGGATCGTAAGCGGTATTTCTGAGGGCGTAGTAATTGTAAAGGCTCCATATAAAAGCGGAGCAATGATTACTGCCAGGTACGCTATTGAACAGAACCGGGAGGTTTTTGCCTGCCCAGGCAATTCTTTTGATCCCGGTTATGAAGGATGCCATGCCTTAATAAAAGAAGGTGCTGTAATGGTAACTTCAATGAATGATATTTTCTCGGAAATAAACCAGGGTGATCTTTTTAATCAGGGGAGACTTTTTCCGGCTGAAGGAATAAGGAACAGTATGGAATTTCAGAAGCAGGGTGATTCAGGTACTAATCTGTCTGGAATTGAAAAACAGATTGTAGACATGATCAGCAAGGATGGTGTTGATATTGACCATATTATCAGGGCACTTGATGAAAAAGCAGACAGAATTTCTGAAACTGTTACTACTCTTCAGATTGAAGGTCTTGTTGAAAGAATAGGGAACAAGGTTTTTTTAAATTAAGGATGGCTGCTGCAGATGAAAGTTAAATTTCCGCTTATTATTTTTTTTGCATTATCTTTGATATTTTCCATCTCCGGTATTTTAAACATTTTTCCTGCATCTGTTGTAATACCCGGAATAGAAAAATCCGGTTATTTTCAAAATATTGATGAAAAGTATGATGTAATTATAGATTCTTTTCTGGGTATAAAAATTCTTGCCAGGCCTGAATATGCCTGGATTTTTATTGATGATCTGGAAAAAAAGCACGATCTGGAAATTGAAATTTTTAACAGCAGGGGGGAGAGAGTTTTTACTCCCGGTTTTAAGGATGATATAGCAAACAGCAGGGTTTCCGCTGTTATTAATTCGGGTCTTGAAGAGGGGGAAACTTCTCTGGAGCAGGGTGTTTATGAAAGAATTATTCCTGTTAAAGCGGAAAAAAAATGTATTTTCTGCCATAAAAATCAAAATACCGGGGATATTATAGGGGCAATAAAATTTAAAGGTAAATATAATTCAATAGTATACCATACAAAAGAGAGAAGTTTAATTTTTTCCATGATTTCTCTGGTTCTTGTGATAATATTACTTCAATTAGCCAGGTGGAATCCCTATGAAAGAGTTAAAGAACTGTTTGACAAATGATTACTATTGGTGATTTTTGTCTAAACCATTGAACAGGACCGGTAAATGCAGAAAAAAAAGAAACCAGGTACTTTAGTAATTGTTGAGTCACCATCAAAGGCAAAAACCATAAATAAATATCTTGGGGATGATTATATTATCTCCTCATCAGTGGGGCATATTATTGATCTGCCCAAATCGAGACTTGCAATAGATGTTGATAATAAATTTAAACCTGAATATATAACAATCAGGGGCAAGGCAAAAGTTTTAAATGAGCTTAAAAAACTCGCCTCCCAGACAAAGCAGGTGCTCCTTGCCACTGACCCTGACAGGGAGGGAGAAGCTATTTCCTGGCATCTCTCCAATGCTCTTTCCGATAAAAACAGCAATATAAAAAGAATCGAATTTAACGAAATTACTGAAACTGCAGTTAAGGAGGCTGTTGCTCATCCGAGAGATATAGATATTGACCTTGTAAATGCTCAGCAGGCCAGACGTATTCTTGACAGGCTTGTAGGGTATTACATAAGCCCATTACTCTGGAAAAAGGTTAAGCGCGGACTTTCTGCAGGGCGTGTCCAGTCTGCTGCATTAAAGGTTATATGCGACAGGGAAGAGGAGATAGACAGGTTTACACCTGAAGAATACTGGACCCTGGAAGCTTTATGTTCATTCAAGGGGAGTGAATTTTCTGCTTTTTTAACACAGATAAAAGATGAAAAGGTTAAACTAAAAAATAAAGAGGAAACTGATACTATCCTCTCTGATCTTCAGGGAAGCGGTCTCAAAGTTGGCGAAATAAAGGAACAGGAGAGAAGAAGAAAAGCTCCCGCGCCTTATATAACAAGTAAGCTTCAGCAGGATGCTGCAAACAGACTTGGTTTTACTTCAAAAAAAACAATGATTGTTGCTCAGCAGCTTTATGAAGGGATTAATGTAACCGGAGCCGGGCCTGTGGGGCTTATTACATATATGAGAACAGATTCAACAAGAATTTCTGATACAGCTTTAAAAGCTGTTCGTCAATATATTGGTGAGAACTTTAAACCGGAGTATCTTCCTGAAAAACCTAATACCTTTAAACTGAAAAGCAGCTCTCAGGATGCTCACGAGGCAATAAGGCCAACTGATGTTTATCGTACACCGGAATCGGTAAAGGGCGACCTTACAAGAGACCAGTATCGTCTTTATGAATTGATCTGGAAGCGTTTTGTTTCTTCTCAAATGACACCCGAAGTTTCCGAGACTGTTACAGTTTTCCTTTCAAAGGGGGATTATATTTTCAGAGCAGGGGGAAGCCGGGTTATCTTTAAAGGTTTTACTGAAGTGGATAAGCAGAGTAAAACTGAGAAAAATAAAATTCCTGCTATGAAAACCGGTGATATGGTGGATGTTAAGGAGTTCCTTCCTGAACAGCATTTTACCACCCCTCCGCCAAGGTTTAATGATGCTTCACTTGTCAAGTTCCTTGAAGAATCGGGGCTTGGAAGGCCTTCCACTTACGCTCCTACAATTGAAACTCTTCTACGAAGATATTATATAAGCAGGTCAGGAAAGCAGCTTCATCCTACAGTTCTTGGTAAAATCGTTAACGGCATAATGAAAGAAAATTTTTCTTCACTTGTATCAATAGATTTTACAGCAGGCATGGAGGAGAAGCTGGACAGCGTTGAAAGTGCAGAAACCAACTGGGTGGAAATGCTGGGAGAATTTTTCGGACCATTTAAAGATCAGGTTGATCTCGCTGAAAAGAATATTGAAGAGATGAAAGGTATTCTTGATGAGGAGACTGATGTTGTATGTGAAAAGTGCGGAAGAATGATGATGAAAAAGCTGGGACGTTTCGGATTTTTTCTTGCCTGTTCCGGGTTCCCTGAATGCAGAAATGCAAAGTCTCTTCCTCTGGGTGAGTGCCCACTATGCAGCGGAAGTGTAATTAAAAGATCCTCTCCTAACAGCAGAGGCGTATTTTACGGATGCAGTAATTACCCTGATTGTGAGTTTATTTCAAGAGATACTCCTGCAGAAAAGAATTGCCCCAAATGCGGCAAACTGCTGTTTGCAAAAAAAACAAAGGGGAGGGGAGAGGAGCATGTCTGCTATAATCCGGACTGCGGATTCAGAATAGAACTTCTTGATGAACCTGCGTCCGGTGACAGTAATGATGACCAGGAAGGATAATGCTTGCTGCAGTTGACATTTTCCTGAATTATCTGCTTTACGAAAAAAATTATTCTGAAAAAACAGCAGATGCCTATAGAATAGATATTATGCAGCTTTACGATTTCCTTACAGGTGATGTTGAGGAGTCATTTAAAGAGTATTACGAAATTGATACTATACTGATAAACGGTGAGCCTGATATAAAAAGTATTACCTCAAACGACCTGAGATCCTTCATTGAGTACTGCTTTGACAGAAAATTGAAAAAATCCTCTCTTGAGCGAAAAATTGCTGTAATGAAATCTTTTTTTACATTCCTTGTGAGAAGAGACTTTATCGAAAGTGATCCTTCAAAAAAACTTATTTTCCCGAAAAGAGAACAGAGGCTTCCCAGGTTTCTTTATATTAAGGAGTATGAAAGTCTTATGAATTTTCCTGTAAATAATTTTTATGACTTCAGGGACAGGGCTGTCCTTTCCATGTTTTATTCAACAGGTGCAAGGATCTCTGAAATTCAGAGTGCGGATATTTCCCATCTGGATCTTCACTCTGGAAGGCTTAAAGTTATGGGCAAGGGTAGTCAGGAGAGGATAGTATTTCTTACAGATGAAAGTATCAGGTTTCTCAAAGAGTATCTTGTTTACAGAAAAAAAACATTCGGCACTCTTTCCGGGCCTCTAATTGTAAATAAAAGCGGTGATGGTATAAGTATCAAAGGAATATATAACCTTGTCATAAAAAGAGCTGCAATGGCCGGACTTTCTCATAAAATTACCCCGCATACACTCAGGCACAGTTTTGCAACTGAAATGCTTAATCAGGGAGCAGACATAAGGGCTGTACAGGAAATGCTTGGCCATAAAAGTCTTTCGACAACGCAGAAGTATACACACACAACAAAGGGTCGGCTTAAGATGGTTTATGACAGGTTTCATCCCCACTCGGGTTTAAAAGATGAGGATTAGTAATTATTATAAATACATTTAATTTTAATAATGCTCTTTATCCTTTTATTATTCCCCCGCCAATAATGTCCATGTCATCATCATAAAATACAGCACCCTGGCCGGATGTAATTCCCCTTTGAGGTTCCTTAAAATCAATATGAAAGTAATTATCTTCAGGTGAAACTATACCTGGTACAGGTATCTGTGTTGAACGTGTTTTAATCCACGCCCTTGTTTTTTCTGTAATAATTTCTTTCATGTGAAAGGCATTTATTGTATCAAGAGAAGATGCATAAAGTTCATCTTCAGGACCTGCAATAATGCTGTTATTTATACTGTCAATTTTAACAACATAAAGCGGAACAGGGGCTGAAATTCCCATCCCTCTTCGCTGCCCGATTGTATAACGGTGAATTCCTTTGTGGTCACCCAGTATTCTGCCGGATGAATCTGTAATTTTACCCGGTTCCGGTATCTTCCCTGTCCATTTTTCTATAAACTCAGGATATCTGTTATCAGGAATGAAACAGATTTCCTGGCTGTCGGACTTATCCTTAACATCAAGGTTGTAATCGGCTGCCATCTGCCTTACTTCTTCTTTTGTAAATTCACCAAGGGGGAAGATAGATCTGGCTAACTGTTCCTGGCTCAGCATAAAAAGGAAATATGATTGATCCTTGCCTTTCTCCGGCGACATTGAAAGGGTGTATCTTCCATTGAATTCTTTTTTCCTTGCATAATGCCCTGTTGCAAGATAATCGCATCCAAGCTCATCTGTTATTTTCATCAGTTCTTTAAACTTAATTTTTCTGTTGCAGTTAATACAGGGGTTAGGTGTTTTCCCTGAGAGATATGATGCACAGAAGGGATCAACAATCTCTTTAGAAAATTTCCCGGAGAGGTCATATGTATGATGGTCAATACCCAGGTCAGCGCATATTCTTTTAGCATCCTCAAGAGATTCAATATACATGGTATTGTCAAAGTCAGGATGATTGAAAAAACAGGCTGTAATTCCAATGATATGATGGCCCTGCTTTTTAAGAAGAGCTGCGGTTACAGATGAGTCTACACCGCCGCTCATTGCTACAGCTATTTTCATTATATTATATTCCTTCTATGTATATAAAAATCCCTGATATGAGCATCTTTTATTAAATTCATCTTCTATGCCCTGAATGACGGTTCCTTTATGAAGTCCCCATTTAGGTTCAAGAAGAGTATCCTCTGACCGGTCTCCGGCAAGCCTGTGAATAAGTATATCAGGCCTTAGTCTTTCCATGAAATCACATGCTGTTGAAATATATTCTTTAAAAGCAATCATTTTATAATTTTTATTCTGTGCGATTTTTTCCAGAGGGGTGTTTTTAATTATATGAAGATGGTGAAGTTTGACACCGCGAACAGGGAGGGAGGATATTGCTTCTGCTGTTTCCATCATATCGTGCCATGTTTCACCGGGTATTCCCAGTATTACATGAAGACATGTTTTTATATTATAGTTTTCTATTTTATTTATTGCATCAATTGTACAACTGTTGTTGTGTCGCCTGTTTAGAAGTTTAAGGCTTTTGTCATGGATACTTTGCATACCAAGTTCAAGCCATAATTCAAAGTTATCATTATCATAAGATTTGATAAGTTTTAAAACATTATCATTTATACAGTCCGGTCTTGTACCTATCATAAGTCCTGTAATTCCAGGGAATGAAACAGCTGTGTCATAAATTTCTTTTAGAAGTTCTACAGGTGCATAGGTATTTGTAAAGGCCTGAAGATAGGCTATATAAAGGGTTTCCTTTGATGATCTTCTGAACGATGAAAGAGCTGCATTCATCTGCTGATGGATAGACATTCCAGTATCTGAAGAAGGGGAGGCTGATCCTTCTTCAGAACAGAAGATGCATCCTCTGGTGCTTAGGGTGCCGTCCCTGTTAGGGCAGGAAAGGCCCGCGTTTACAGGGAGTTTAAGTACACGGCAATTGTATTTTTTAGTGAGATAATCACCAAAGAAATTATATGCCTTGCCGGACCATTCTCCGGGATTAAATATTTCGCTGCCGATCTGTTTTTTCAAAATATGAATTCTTAAGATACTGCTGATTCTGATATTTATCAGGGTTAAGATAAACCCTGGATACTGATTCAGCTTTTTTTACATTCATATTTTTGTCAAGAGTAACAACGTAAATACCGCTTGTAAATTTAAAATCACGGTAAACTTTTTTCCAGGCTGTTATTTTCTTTTTATGCTTTTTTGACCATTTACGGTATTTGACCCATTTCACAGTTCTATACTGATTCATGGAATTTTCAATTTTTTTCAGGCTTTCCATGTCAGGATTAAGAGCATCAATTATTGCCTGACAGAGAGTTGAGCCATCTTCAATTGTAATAATAACAGGTTTTGTAATAGATGAACTCTTAACTGAAATTGATGATTCCCTGTATTTAACCGGATTGGTTGTATTTGCTGGTTTTGCTGCAACACTTTTTTTCCCGCGGTTTAATCCTAATTCTTCTTTATATTTATTTCTGTATCCGTTATAAAGTGAATTCCGGTCAAGATTAGCTATTGCCGAATTAAAGTGTCTACGAGCGGTTTTATAATGCTTTCTCTTTTTTCTTGCTATGCCTTTTCTGTACTGTATTTCAGATGTATTAATTTTTTTCATAATAGAATTATAATAAGCGACTGAGTCCTTAAGATCTTTATTTGTAGAATATTTTTTCATATAGCCTACTGTTTTTGATGCTTTTAAGGTTTCTGCATTTTTTATATAATATATTGCAATTCGTGCAAGTTTTAACATCTCGATTCTGCTCTGGTAATCAACATGCTTTATTTTAGCTCTTTCAGTGGAAATATCTACACCGTAAAGATCTTTTAAAGATTTGAGCATTGTATCATACTGGGATCTTACTATGCCATCCATATAATATGGATCAAGAAGCTTTTTTTCCTCTTCCGGATTGGAAATAAATCCGTTTTCATAAATTACTGAAACCGGGAAATCCATATAGTATGTAAATCTGTCATCACCTACAGCACCATATTCCCAGTTGTTTGGTTTGTAGCCTTTACCTACAAGGGAACTTCGTATATTAAATGCATAATTTTTTGAAAAACCGCTTGCATCAAATTTATTATAAAGAGTAAGAAAACCGGAATATGATCCCTGAATGTTACGCAGCAGCAGTCTGTTTCTTTTATCACGGGCCATATGAATCCCTGGAATGTTTATTCTGCCATCAGCCTTGTTAAAAATTGAAACATTGTTCAGATGCTGAGCTATAATCATGAATGCACCGGCTTCACGAGCCATTTTTACAGTTTCAGCAAATTTCAGATAATGATAGGACTCAGATTTCCCATCAAGAACCTTCTGGAAATCATGAGAAGTAACAATGTCAATATGTTTATTTGCTTTTAAAAGAGTGTAAAGTTTTCTTGAATAAAAGATAGAATAGTATTCCTCAGGAAGTCCTGTGACACCTATCCGGTTGGTAGTTGTTCCTCTCCATTCTCCTGTACTGTCTTTACCATGAGCAGGATCAAAAAATATAGTGATTTTCTCTCCATTGCGGATTCGTTCAGGAATATTTTTATAGGTTTTATCTATGAAATTAATAATCTCCACTATTTTTTCTTTGTGGCTGCGGTTTTTTTCATAAGAAAGGATTGTGTTAATTGAACTGGTCTGAGTATACTCCGGGCTTATTGAGGACTGTGAGAAAAGCGGAGTAATGATGGTGCAGAAAAAAATAGTGATAATTAATTTGCAGTATTTCATATTTTAACCGTTTTTATTTTAGTGTTCTGATATTCTGAAAATCTTTCTGGAGATTCTCTTTTGTTATATCAAAATAATATATATTAATTTCCTTGCATTGCTGATCCGGACGCATAACTATCCCATGATTTTTAATAAGGTTTGTTATCTGAATTGCTGCACTACGGGAAAATCCAGTGTCCAGTTCATTCTGAATATTGCGTAAAGCTCTCGATTCAAGATATTCCCTGACATATTCCGGGCTGTTTTTCATACATTGCTCATATGTCTGGATATGTACAACAGCCCTGTATCTTGTGCTGTTTATCCATCCGACTTTTCTGAATCGTTCAGAATATAATGAATTTTTTTCATCTGAATGGTTATCTGTGATTATATTATCATTTTTTATTTTATCTTTTGAGCATGGAAGTATGAAAAATGATAAAAGAAGCAGTAGTAATAGGGTAATATAATTTAAGGATTTCAATAAGTTCTCCAGCAGACATTTATTTATACTGATAATTCAGGTTGATATATTTCGTTCAGATATCATGTATATTACTATTATCGGCTATAGATGTAAAACATTTTAATTTCATTTGATATTATTAAGCTATGAATTAGAAGAAGCTGCTTTTTTACAGCAGCTTCTTCTAATTTAAAAGAAATGTTTTTGTAATGGCTGAGTAGTTATTTATTTATCAAATTGATAATATTCTGAATTTTATCTGCATCAGGATGATCAGGCTTCATGGATAAAACTTTTTCAAAGTGCAACACGGCCTTTTTATCATTTTTAAGATTTCTGTAATAGATCATACCCAGTTCTTCATGCGCCTCAACCTGTTTCCCATTTATCTGGAGGGATTTTTCAAATGATTCTGCTGATTTATTATAATCATTTTTATCCCTGTAGGCTAAGCCAAGCTGGAAGTATGATCTGTAGTCCATGGGAGATAAAGTTGTAGCAGTATTATATGACTCTATTGCTTCATCGTATAACTTCATGGAATAATATGCATTGGCCAGGTTGAAATGTGCATTAAATGATTTTGGCGAATTAACTGTAGCCCTTTTGTATTGCTCCACAGCCTTGTCGTACATTTTTTTTCCAGCATAAAGCCTGCCTAAATTTATATAGGCATTTGCATAATTAGGATTAATTGATATTGCCTTTTCATAAAATGTAATAGCATCTAAATCATTGCCCAGTGCTTCATGAGCTTTTCCCAGTTCATAATAAGATGGCGCATCGCCTCCTTTAATGTCTGCAGCTTTCTGAAACATGGGAATCGCATCATTATGCTTTTTCCGTTCCTGATATACAAGGCCAAGATTAAAGAGAGCCTGGTAATAGTGCGGGTCTATGGAAATCGTTTTTTTGTAAAATGTTTCAGCATTATTATAGCTTTTCATAACATGATAAGTTTCTGCAAGCTTAAAATTTGTATCAGCATTGTCCGGACGAAGTTCCAGATCTTTGGAAAAATTTTTAAGAGCTTCGCTGAGATTTTTTGATTCAAGCTGAATGTTGCCAAGATTAAAATAAGCCCTGTCCATTTTAGGATCAAGCCTAATTGCACTATTAAAATCTTTTACCGCATTCCCCTTGTCTTTAAGCTGCATGTAGGAAAGCCCCCTTGAATAGAAAGCACGTGCATGGTCCGGCTCAAGCTCAATTGCCTTATTAAAGGAGTTAAGAGCACCACGGTAGTTTCCTTTCATGTAGTATATCAGTCCAAGCCTGTAATGGGAGTCGGCATTTTTAGGATTGCTTCGGACAGCATTTTCAAAGGAATTTTCTGCATCATCATACATTTTATTGTGATAGTATATTCTTCCCATCCAGTAATGAGAGTGATCGTCATTTTTATCCGCTTCTACTGCTTTTGAATATGCTTTTATTGAATCATCATACTCTTTGTCAAAACGTTTCTGATCACCTATTTCCCGCCACCTGAGAGCGTCTTTGCTTACGTCATTACCTGAGGGTTTCGGCGTTTCATTTCGGCTGGTCATATCCTGCTGGTCATTTGTGCCCTGAATAATATCGGAAGCAGAATCATTTGTGGTAACAGAAGTTCCACTCCCCGCATGGTCACTTGTTCTTACTCCAGTATTAGTTGCTGATTCTCTTTTTTCTAAATTCTGCAGTTCTTTTAAAGCAGCAGCATATTTTCTTCGTAAGTTCCTGTCCCTGTTATTGTACCGCAGAGCATGTCTGTAGGAATCAACAGCATCAGGGAAATCTCTTTCCAGAGCATAAATATCACCCAGTCTTTCCGCTGCTTTAGCATCTGCATTGTCAAGGTCCAGGGCTTTGCGGAATGCAGCAATAGACGCGTCTTTGTTCCCAAGACGCAGTTCGCTTTCACCAAGGCCCCTGTAATATTTAGGGTTTTTGGGATTTAAAGAAATTGCTTTTTTGAAATTTTCTCTGGCCTCGCTGTATCTTTTAACATTATAAAGGGCATTACCAAGATTGTAATATCCTTCCGGATTTAATGGATCAAGTTTAATCCCTTCACGCAACACTGAGATTGCGCCTTCTGTGTCGCCGGCCCTGAGTTTCTGTGATGCCATGTTTTTATAGCTTTCCGGATCTTTTGGGGCTACTTTCTGTGCAAGTCTGTATTCCCGCAGGGCCTTTTCAATTTTTTCCTGGTCATCATAAACATTGCCAAGCCTGTTGTATGCAAGAGGGTAGCGGGGCTGATTCTGTTTTGCCTTTTCAAATACTTCTATGGCCTTATCATATTCCCCTTTCAATGCATAGGCGTGTCCCAGGCCGTTAAGAGCAGCATAATTAAGCGGGTCTTTATCAAGAGCCTTCAGGTAGTATTCAATAGAATTGTCCAGGTCACCTGCAGCCTTGTACAAGTCTGCAATATTAATAAGAAAACCCGTGTTTCCAGGATCAGTTTTTAAAAGATCAAGGTAAAGCCCGATCTGCTTCATCTGCATATCTTCTATTTCATCTGCCGGATCACTTGATTTGAAATAGAAAAATGATCCTGCCGCGATGAGCAGAGCAAGTGCCGCTGCACCGATGGCTATTTTTTTTCGGTCATTGTTGTAATAATACATTTTTTTTCTCCGGGATATTATAGATCATCATCAATATATAACTTTTCAAGTTCATTTTTTGATTTTCTTTTTTCATGCCCTGCTTTTTTGTTTTCGGCATCTCTTTCCTGCCTTGACAGGGTTTCCCCTCCAAGCAGAAGCGCTTCTTCTATAGAAACTTCACTGCCGGGCGGTGGAAGTCTGAAATCAGGGTCTTTAAGGAGTTCAAGTATACGTTTTATGCTTTCATATTGCGGGTCTTCTGGAGAAAGCCTGATATAGGTTTCCCAGTTTGTTATTGTATTGTTTTTATCACGATAAAGCATCAAATAGGTTAACCCTTTATGGTAATAGACTATTTTAAGCTTATTATCCTTTGCAAGGGCAATGTCATAATTTTCTATTGCCAGATTAGGGTTTTTTTTAAAATAGTGAATCTGTCCCATGCGGAAATAATTTTCTGCTATATTAGGGTCAAGTTCCACTGCTCTCAGGTAAAGATTAAGCGCAGCATCATACTGCTTTTTGTTCAGGTAAATGTCTCCAAGGTATGAATATGCAGCTACATTTTCAGGATTATCCCGGATTACCTCCTTCAAAAGATGTTCTGCCATTTCGAATTTTTTCTGAAAAAAGTAAGCTGTTGCCTTCTTAAAGGTATCTTCGCTTTTTCTGTTCTGAGAAAAAGAAGGTATGCATAATAAAGTGAATACTATTAGTGTAATAGAAACTGTAAAATTTTTTCTCATATTATGTTTCCATTATAATTATTTTAATTCCGGCTTCATTTGTCATTTCATCAGCAAGAGCATCCTCGTAATATGATCTGAAGATAAAAGTATCAATACCGCTGTTAATAAGCATTTTGGTGCAAATTGAGCATGGCTTGTGGGTAACATAGATTTTTGCCCCCTTAAGAGATACTCCATGATATGCAGCCTGTATTATTGCATTCTGCTCCGCGTGCAGTCCTCTGCACAATTCGTGACGTTCGCCGCTGGGTACATTATATTTAATTCTAAGGCATGTTTCCTTCGTACAGTGTGCAATTCCTGTAGGTGCGCCATTATATCCGGTAGTTAATATTCTTTTATCTTTAACAATTACTGCGCCTACATGACGCCTTAAGCATGTTGACCGGGTTGATACGTCTTCCGCTATTTTCATAAAATAGTTGTCCCAGGCAGGTCTTTCAATCATTGGAAACCTCATATTTAAAATTAAGTGGTATTGTTAAAGGATCTGAAAAATTCAATGTTACCTCACTTTTCAGTTCAAAAGTTCTGGATGTAAAGTCAATTATACTCCTTTTCCGGGGTTTTATTTTTTTTATATTTTTAAAATAATTATCCAGAATTTCTGATGCAGTCTCCTCTGTGAATATTCTGGTTTCATCATCTTCGAGAACAATCTTTTTCATCCCTGAACCTATTTCTGTTTCATGTACTACTTTTGTGCCGTCATAAACAGTAAGTTTTGCCAGGCTTCCATTTAATATTATTTGATTTTTCTTTTTATCCAGACCTTTTAAAGTTAGACTAAAAAGCATGTTTTTTGTTTCAGGTATTTCTGTTATTGTATAAATGATTTCAGCGGACTTTATGGAAACTTTTGAAGTATAAAAATCTGAACTGTCTCTTCTGTTTGCTATAATAAAAAGAATTATAAGTATAATAAGTGCGTCAAAAACCACAATGAGTCTGGAAAACCTTTTGCGTTTTGATGCCGGTTTTTCACCCTTATGCTCGCGTAATTCGCGTAAAATCGCTTCACTTTTTGTTTCTTTTGATGTCATGGTAATAAATTATCTGCTCTTCTCAAGGTCAAATATACCTTTTGCGATCTGATTATATTCCCTGGAACCTGGTTTAAATGATTTAATATATTCTTTGAAATAGGAGAGCTGTTCCTCTTTCCATTTTTCAGGACCTGAATTAGTTGTTACCATTATTATACCTCCGCATATTATTACCAGTATATTATCGGAAAGGGGAAGGGAATACTGAAACATGAGACATAAAAAAAGGCCGGCATAAGCCGGCCCTTTTAAATATATTGTGAACTGTATTTTTAGTCAACAAGCTCGAAAAGACCAGCTGCACCCATACCGCCACCAATACACATTGATTCAAGGCCGTATCTCTTGCCCATTCTCTGCATATTGCTTACAAGTGTTGCGAAAATCTTTGCGCCTGAACATCCCAGCGGGTGTCCAAGAGCTATAGCGCCACCTGTAGGGTTGATGAAAAGGTCTTTGCTGCAGTATTCCCAGTATTTAGGATCTCCAATTCCAAGCTCGCGAGCACAATGGATAGACTGTGATGCGAAAGCTTCGTTAAGCTCGATAACACCATCTTTAATGATAGCATCCA
>CAYYKZ010000013.1:0-1746 GCA_964468455.1 uncultured Leptospirales bacterium
TATTGACAATTGACGGTCAGGAGGCTATCGAATTTTCCTGTGGTGATGAAATCCTCTTCAGGGAAGCTGATAAAAAAATGAAGCTCATTGTACATCCGGAAAAGGACTTTTATCACATACTGAGAGAAAAATTAAACTGGGGGAGAGACTACTGATCTCCCTGAGAGGGACAGACCATGCTTCTTGATCTCAGAATTAAAAATTTTATAATAATAGACAACCTTGTCATTAATTTCAGTAAAGGTCTTAATATCCTCTCCGGAGAAACCGGTGCAGGAAAATCAATTCTCATAGACGCGCTTTCAGGGATTATGGGTGATAAGTTAAGCGCTGATATGATAAGAAGCGGATTTGAAAGCGCGACTCTTGAAGCTGCATTTGACATATCAGGACTTGATGAAATAAAAAAAATTCTTAATGAATCCGGTATTGATTCAGATGAAGATATGCTTATACTCAGAAGAGAATTTTTTACCAGCGGCAAGGGCCGATGCTTTGCAAATTCAGTAAACATCCCGGTAGCAAAACTCAAAGAGTTTTCTGAGAATCTCATAGATATTCATGGACAGAATGAACATCAGAATATCGCGAAGGTATCAAAACACAGGGAGCTCCTTGACAGCTTCGGCAGACTTGGCAGCGAAGTGGGAAAAGTCAGGGAACTCCATGAAAAGCTTACCTCAACAAGAAATAAAATCAGCTCCTTTGAAATAGATGAAAGAGAAAAAGCGAGACGAATCGAATTCAATACATTCTCTGTAAAAGAAATTGAATCTGCAGAATTAAAGCCTGGAGAGGAAGAGGAGCTGAGAAACGAATCAAACCTTCTGGCAAACGCTGAAAAGCTGTTTATGGAAATAAATGAAGCTGCTTCAATGATTAATGATGATTCCGGTGTACTTAGAAATCTTAAAAAAGCTGAAACAAGCCTTTCAAAAATATCAGACCTTGACACAAATATAACATCTATGCTCGACTCCATAAGAGAGTCGATGTATTCACTGGAGGATGTTTCTGTCAGCTTAAGAGATTACAGGGAGAGTGTTAATTTTTCTCCTGAAAGAATTAACCAGGTTGAAGAGAGGCTTAATCTTATTCAGGGGCTGAAAAAGAAATATGGTGATTCCATTGAAGAGATTCTTGCCTATGCTGATAAAGCAAAAATGGAACTTGATACAATAAACTCAAGTGAAGAAGAACTGGAATTTCTTAAAAGGGAAGAAAGGATAATTGTTAAGGATGTTAAAGAAGCCGCTCTTATTCTTTCAGAAAAAAGGAAGTCAACAGCAGAAAAGCTGGAAAAGCTGGTGATGAAAGAGCTTGCTGATCTCGGTATGGCTGGTACAGTTTTTAAAATATCATTAACAAAAGAAGTAAGCCCGGATGGTGACGTGGAGTCTGAAAACAAAAGATATATGCTCTATCCGCATGGCCTTGACAGAATTGAATTTCTGCTTTCAGCAAATGAAGGGGAAGATCTGAAACAGCTCAGGAAGGTTGCTTCAGGAGGGGAAATGTCCCGAATAATGCTGGCTTTAAAAGACAGTTTATTCAGCCAGGATAAAATAAAACAATTAGAAAATATTTCGTTCAATGAAAAGTTAAGACAGGATGAAATTCTGCAAAAGCAAAAAGAATATCAGACTCTAATAAGAACCTATGGACTCATTGCCGGGCTGTTCATTTTACTGATAATTGTTTTTTTTCTTTATAAAAATAATCGGCACAAGCAAAAAGCATTTGTTC
>CAYYKZ010000013.1:1756-17773 GCA_964468455.1 uncultured Leptospirales bacterium
AGGAGTGGAAATGTCCAGAATAATGCTGGCTTTAAAAAATGTAATACAGTCAGCTGACATTGTTGACACCCTGATTTTCGACGAAGTAGATGCCGGAATAAGCGGTAAAACAGCAGAGATTGTGGGCAAGAAACTGCGCAATCTCTCCAATGACCGCCAGGTACTCCTCATTACACACCTCCCTCAGATTGCTGCAATGTCGGAAAGCCACTTTCTGGTTCAGAAAGGGAAGAGTGACGGCAGAGTTACAACTGTTGTAAAAAACCTGTCTGAAAAGGATAAGATAAAAGAAGTAGCCCGCATGCTTGCAGGTGAAGAAATTACTGAACTGTCGATACAGCACGCTGAAGAGCTCATTAACAGGGCAAAAACTCAGTAGTGAAAAAGAATGCATTAAACATAACAGATGTTTTTACCCTGATAATCAGGGATATGATAGAAAGGACAGAAGAGTTCAGACTTTTTGATATTAATCGTATACTGGTTTGCTGCAGTACAAATAGAAATACTTCAAGAGGCGGAATTTACGGAAAACTGGTTCCATTAAAGTTTGAAAACGGAAGCGAGATTATTAAGCACAAAAGTTATTATTACTCAATCCCGAGATTAACCGTAAATAACATTGATATCCTGTATGTTATTTATTTTTATATCCCCAAATTTCTGGATCTTCCTGCTGAGAAAAAAATTGATGTAATGTTCCATGAACTCTATCATATAAATCCTGACTTTAACGGAGATATAAGAAGAATGGGAAAATTTAAAAAAGCACATGGCCATTCCAGAAAAAGTTTTGATGAGAAATATAAGGAATATGCCGAATCATTTTACAGCTATATCAAAAATACACCATTTATTAAATTTCTTGAAATGGACACAAAAACCCTGAAAAATGAATTCCCTGAATTGAGCTACAGACGAATGAAAGTACCCAAACCTGTGCGCATTAATAAAAATTAAAATCTGTAATCTCCCCGAACAGGCCCGGAGTAATCCTCCAGTGTATACCGCTCAATACGGCCGTGAAAATAAAAGCCGTATGGATTAGATAAAAGAATATCAATGTATAATTTTATTTTTTCAATACTCTCAGCATCAACAATAATCTCTACTGTACCATCACGCATATTGGAAGCGCTCCCTCTCAGGCCCAGTTTCTTTCCGCACGAAGCAGCATATCCTCTGCACCCTACCCCCTGGACTCGTCCATATAAAACAATCTTTTTTAACATAGATTCTTAACCCTGAATATCCTGAACAATCATTATAACAGCCTGTAAAAATTAAAGAGTTAAAAAAAATAATATAGAAGAATTTGACATTTATCAAATAAAATTATTCCATCCGGATTACTTACTTTGCCTGTAATAGGGATGGAGCGAATCAGTTCTTATACAGATACATTGGAATTACCTTAAATTAAACAGTAAAGGGATATCATGAATAATAAAAAAGAATACCTCATGGAAACAGATGACGGCAGCACAACTCTGTTCATGGAGGAATATGAGCAGGCAATGCACTCAACATCAGGAGCATATGAGGAATCACTTTTAAAACATGTACTCCCTTCAAAAATTCTGGATGAAGAAAAAAAACCGGTAAATATTCTGGATATAGGTTTCGGCATGGGCTATAATATCCTTGCACTTATTAATGAATATCATGAAAGAAACATGAATAATATTCTTAATATTGTTTCACTGGAAAAAGATCAATCATTTGCTCCATTTATGGATGAAATATTATTCAATGACAAACGGGACAGGTTTTACACTTTAGTTAAGCAGGCATACTCACAGGGCAGGGCCGATACAGAAAATATAAATATTACAGTAAAATTCGGAGATGCCAGAGAAATTATTAAAACTTTTGAAGATAAAACATTTCACGCAGTTTTCCAGGATCCCTTTTCCCCATCAAAAAATCCTGAGCTATGGAGCCTGGATTATTTTAAAATTATATTCCGGATAATAAAAGAAGAAGGGATAATAACAACATACTCAAGTGCGCTTCAGGTAAGAAGAGCGTTGATAGAAGCAGGATTTCATATAGGCAGAGGCCCATCTGTAGGGAAAAAAAGGGAGGGAACTATTGCATCTCCTGCGAGAATAAAAAATGAGCTGCTAACTGATGAAATCTCTGCTATAATGGATGACCCGAAATCAGTTCCCTACAGAGACAGATTGCTCTCTTTAAGCAGAGAATTGATTCTGCAGAGAAGGCTTGAGGAAATCAGAGAGTTGAAAAAAATAATCAGATAATATCATCAAGCTCATCAAGAATTGAGCCGCCCTCCCCTTTTACAGTTTTTTCCGGTTCTGATGAAAGATCATCTATTTTCTTAATTTCATAATTATCTATTTTACCGGAAAGGTCCCCATCAGGCCCAAGCCTGTAAACAAGGGCTGATACAAATGAATATATTATTTTAAGAGCTTCAAATATTTTTTTGTTATGGAGTTTTTTCTCTCCTTCAATATCGAGTGTAAAATCAAGGACATCCTGAGGGTTTTCAATAAACCTCTGCCTGTTGTCCATATCAGTAATCAGCATTTCAAGTTCCGATCCAAGCCTGTCCATATTGGAACGCAAAACCATTCTGGCCATGTTCCCAACCTGGTCTTTACGTTTAATGGAATCATCAAGCCGTTTAGAATAGGCATAATACTGATCACTGCCTAAAGGCCTCTGCACTTTAATTTTGCTGTAGGCGGCATAACTATCAGCATAAGCCTGAAAAGCCTCATGACATTTCCGCATATCATTGAAAAGATCCTGCATCTTCTGCTTGAAATCAACTTTAACATTATCTGTAAAATCAACATTATATTTAATCTTGTTTGTTGTCATTACAAAGGAGTATTCGTATTCAAATTCAAGAAAAATCAGATAGCATATAAGAATCTTGTCTGAATCATCAATAAGCTCAAATACCCGTTTCTTATCGTATCTGCGCAGATAAGGGAAATCGAGACATGACATTATTTTAAGCCCTTCGCGAAGATATTTGTCATCCTCAGATAATTCATTATCCTCAGGTTTATCGTTTATTTTTTCTCTTTGATTAGAAACAGTATTTACTGAAGAATCATTTCTTTTATATATCTGTTTCATCCTGCTGCCCGGTTTCTCTGACTCAGCAATTGCAAGGATATCATCAACACGGCTGTCAGGGTAGTAATAAATATCACCCTGATAATGGCAGAATAGCGTGTGAAGTCTGGGGTAAAGTTTGTAAAAAATTATATAAAGAGAATTTTTTACATCTTTTCTTTTATACCGCTGATCCCCTCCATCGCTTATATTGCTGTCAATTTCCAGTACTTTTTCAAAGGCATTATATATAATATTTTCATAGGATTTAAGTATACAAAGACTGCGGAAAATCGTCATTAATGGCTCACGCAGGTCTGAAACAGATTTTGGAACATCCGGAAAATTCTGATAATGATTTGTAATCTGATCAATAACCATCTGGTCATATAGTTCACCGATTTTTTCAATTACTTCATAATAGATAGTGCTTATTTTATCAAGGCGGCCGGTAATTCTTCTTCCATGGGAAGGATTCTTTTTAAAAAAATGATAATAAATCATCTGCATGGTAATTAAAGCCGGTTTATAATCTTCTGAAAAACTTTTTAAAAACTTTTTATGGAAAAATACGGTACTTAATGGAGTAACCCTGAGAAAACGTAGACGCATTCGTATTCTGAATCCGGCCAGTAAAAGGCCGGATGTAACATTAACGGATGAAGTACCTGATGAAGATTTTTTCTTTATTGGAGAAGAAGATGGTGAACCATCTTTGGATTTAATTGTTCTATAATGATCATCAAGCCTGTTTCTGTATTCAGACTGCTTTTCCCTGTCTATGACAAGCGAACGTCTTTTATCTCTTTCGGAGACTACTTTACCGCCTGCATCGACAAATTTATCAAAGAGGTCCTTTTTCTGAATATCATCAAGGTCATTAATCCGTATATTTTCCTTGGTTTTATCAATTTCTTTCATATTATTCCCATCATAAGATTAAATAACAAAAGCCTGATCAATAAGATTAATGAACTGAAACATAGAGCTTATTTTGACTCTAAAGACGCTAAAGTATTACTATCTACATAATAAAGAGTTAAGTCAATTATTTTATTGTTGATTAAATATATCTCAATACTTATTATTACAATACAGAGTTCAAAAGCCTTCTACGTCTGAGGGTTTGAAAGGAACAATTTTTTTAATAATAAAAAATTATCAGGAATAGTTACTGATTATATTAGTATAATAAAACCGAGGTAGGTAATGGATAAACTTGGTATTATCGGAGCAGGCACAATGGGAACCGATCTTGCCCAGATGACAGCTGAAGCGGGATTTACGGTAAAAATTTTCGATATAGATGAAAGAAAATCACTGAATGCCCTTAATACAATTATGTCAAGACTGGCTGACTACCTTGAAAAAAAACGGATTAACGAAGGGTACAGCGAAAGGGTGCTGGCCTCTATAAGCATTGTAACTGACATGGCTGAACTATCTGATGCTGACCTTGTAGTAGAATCTGTATTTGAGGATTTAAATGTAAAGAAGGAAGTTTTCCATGAACTGGATGAAGTATGCAGGCCGGGTACAGTTCTTGCATCAAATACTTCGTCAATATCAATTACTGAAATCGCATCTGTAACAAGCAGGCCGGAATCTGTTATAGGACTTCATTTTCTGAATCCTGCACGAGTACTCCCCCTTGTGGAAATTGTACCAGGTTTTCTTACAACCAGAGAAACTGTGGAACTGTCTAAAACATTTCTGAAAAAAATGGGAAAAGACTTTGTTGAAGCAAAGGATTATCCGGGATTTTATCTTAACCGGATTCTTTACCCTATGATTAATGAGGCTGTTTTTCTTCTATATGAAGGTGGTACAAAACCGGAATTAATAGATAAAACTTTGAAAAAAGGCCTTAATCTGCATATGGGACCTCTTGAAATAGCAGACATGGTGGGACTTGATGTTATCCTCGCAATAGGGGAGGAAATGATAAGAGGCTATTCAGATTCAAAATACAGGCCCTGCCCGCTGTTAAAAAGATATGTTGCATCAGGATACCTGGGAAGGAAAACCGGACGCGGTTTTTATATATATGACAAAATATGAAAAAGCTACTAATAATAATCTTTCTCTTTATATCAGCATTCTCCTATGCTGCAACTTCAAGGTTTGAGGAACTTGACAAGCCCCCTGAAGGTGCGCATGAGGGACAGATGTTTTTAGGTGCAGCAATAGGAATGGGGATACCTTTTGGCGATATTATCAGTGAAGAAAAAAACTTTGTAAAAGGTAATATTTATACCTTTGAAGATATAGGCACAACAAAGGAACTTCTGGTTACACATCTCTCCTATGATTATGGGTTTACCTTTGAATATATGCCCGTTGATTATATCGGTGCAAAATCGAAACTTAAAAGAATAGTAACAGTCCAGAGAACTGTTTTCGGATCAGATTACAAAAACTGGAATGAAAGCATTTTTGAATGTTTTCTTCTTACAGCCGGTCCTTCATTTCACCTTACAAACAGAAAAATGTGGGATATTACCCTTTCGCCATTTCTGGGATATTACACAGGAGAATATTCTGCTACACCGATTGCTGACAGGTTAATTGACGGCTACAGCGGAAGCACAAAAAGAGATGTCTCAGGATTTGCATATGGTGCAGAACTGAGTGTTACCGGGTATTTCAGCGGAGGTCTTTATATCTCCCTGGGGGTTGAATGGTCAAGCTATCAGATGAGCTTCAGCCCTTCATATAATCTTACTCAAAACGGGAATACTTTCATGGACGGGAAAAATTCAGGTTCTCTTCAGACAGCCAATCTGGTGCTGTCAGCAGGTTATGCCTTTGACAACTGATTCTCTTTTTCAGTTAATATTTTCAGCATACGTAAAACATTCAGAGTAACCCATCTGTCCGCCCCTTTTCCTTTTACCATGCCTGGAAAAGAATTATTGCTTTCCCATATGCCTGCCGGTTTCTGCTTTTTCATTACCCTGTTGAAAAGCAGACCAGATCTTTTATCATTCCATAAGTCGCTGTGAAAAATTATAGAAAGAATTGAAACAGGGTCAACCTGTGTCATTACAGGATAACCCTCAGCATTTAGAGTTATACTCTGACCGCATTGAAGTATATATCTCTTTTTTTCATATAAACTCAAACGGGCGAGAAAAAATTCAGCTCCCCTATTTACAGCTTCAATATGTTCTGATACCCCTGATTCTATTAAAGCAAGAATACAGGCAGCTGAAGCAACAGGGCAGCTTTCTTTTGATAAATCATTTTCAGATTTAAGGCCGCTTCCCGGTTTCTTAAAAACCATAAGATTAAAAGAGTCACAGATTCCCGAATAAGGACAGTGAAGCCATCCTCCGTCATGCCTCTGATTTTTTTTAATCCAATTGAGACCTTTTTCTGCTCTGTCAGGGTATAAACCGCTGCGAATAAGGGCTTTGACCATATTACCTGTTCTACACCCTGTTGATACTGGCGGCGTACAGTGGAAGGAAAAACCACCATCGTCTGCTGAAATAGTATTATTTAAAAATGAAGCTGAATCGTCCATGAAACCCTGCCCGGAAATAAGGCCGCATTCAGAAGCAAAAAGAAAAAACCATAGAGCACCCCTGTAAAAAAGGTCTATATTTTTCAGATTCCCTGGAATATTCTTCTTAGGAGAATTTTTTATTAAGTATGATATAAGCAAATCCCTTTCCGGGATTTTCCGGAAGCTACCATCAGCAAACTCCCTGAGGGCAAGATATGTAACTGCAGCATCAGCACCATCGGTAAGCCAGGGTAAGGGATTACCGGTTAAATAACGGTTAATCATTTAAATACTTTTCCGCTACAAACTGGGCAATCTTATAATCAAAATCAGTTGTAATTTTAAAATTATATGGTTCACCTGCAACCATTGAAACATTTTTCCCTTTATTCATTACAAGGGCAACATCGTCTGTTACATTTCCCGGAAGAGCGTTCTCATGTGCGCTATTAATTATTTCAAACCTGAAACCCTGAGGGGTCTGGGCATAATACAGCCCTGCCCTTTCCGGAATGTGCTTCACTATTCCTCCATTAATTGCAGTAACAGTATCTACTGCAGGTATATAGGTGCCTGCAGCACCGGTATGCTTTACCTGTGAAACTACATCATTTATTATTCTCTCTGTGACAAAGGGCCTTGCAGCATCATGGAAAAGAACAATATCATCCTTGCTGAAAGGAAAAGCTTTTAAAGCATTGAATGATGAGTCAGAACGCTCCTTCCCGCCATTAACATAAGCAATAATATCAGGATACTCATCTGCAGGGAAAAGGGATTTAATTTTATCAATGACCCCTTTTTCACAGACAATTAATATACCATCTATGCAAGGGGCTTTAATAAATGCATCAACTGACCATTGAATTATTGAACGGTCTCCAAGCATTAAAAGCTGTTTAGGTACATCAGAATTAAGCCTTGAGCCATGTCCGCCAGCAAGCACTACTGCATAAATCATATTATCATCCATTTAATAATTTATTTATACTATCTGTATCGACTTTTAAGAAATAATCAATAATTAATGTAATTCAAAAATAAATTCCGGATTATTATAAAAATTAATTGATGAATAATCAAGCAGGATTTAATCTTATTCTGCAATAATTGATTATTATCTGTAATTATATATAATTAAGTAAACAGGTATAATCCAAATAAAATGAGGTTACAAGTGACCAGCACAGGAATTATTACTGTCAGCGACAGATCATCAAGGGGTGAACGGGACGATGTTTCAGGCCCGGTTATACGGGTATGGGCTGAAAAAATGGGATTTGAAATTAATGACGAAATCGTTATACCTGATGACACAGAAATAATAAAGGAAACATTAATAAAGCTGTCAGACAGAGGTGTAAATCTTATTCTCACTACTGGAGGGACCGGTTTCGCTCCAAGGGACAATACCCCTGAAGCAACAAAAGCAGTGCTGGAAAAAGAGGCGCCGGGATTTGCAGAGGCAATGAGACGAAAATCTATGGAGATTACACCTCATGCAATGCTTTCAAGGGCTGTTTCGGGAATACGGAAAGGGAGCCTTATAATCAACCTTCCAGGGAGTCCTAAAGCTGTTAAGGAGAACCTGGAATTTATTGAGAAGGCAATCCCCCATGCACTGGAACTTCTAGCAGACAGTGTTACAGATTGCGGGAACGCTTGATGGAAATGAAAACAATACTGAGTAATCTTTATGTAAAAAAAGGAGATATAACAAAAGAACCCTGTGATGCAATTGTTAATGCTGCAGCACCGGCGCTCCTTGGAGGCGGCGGGGTAGATGGAGCAATTCACAGAGCAGCAGGCCCGGAGCTCCTTAAAGAGTGCAGAACCCTGGGAGGCTGCAGAAACGGTGAAGCAAGAATCACCGGAGCCTACAACCTTCCTTCAAAATATGTAATACATACACCTGGACCGGTTTACAGAGGAGGGAAAGAAGGGGAAGATGAAATATTAAAAAACTCCTATCGCAATTCTCTTTTACTGGCAAAAAATAATAATATTAAATCTATTGCTTTCCCTGCAATATCAACAGGTGTATATGGTTATCCCAAAAAAGAAGCTGCAGAAATTGCGATAAATAGTGTTATTAATTTTATGGATAATGAAAAATATATATTAAAAATTATCTTTATTCTTTTTGACGATGAATCGTATAATATATATAATAAAATTCTCGAAGGTAAAAAAAATGAACTATCCTGAACTAATGAAAAAAAGCGCTGAAAAATTCTCCAGCATAGTATGTATGGGCCTTGATCCTGTACTGGAGGACATCCCTGAAAATAAAGGCACTCCTGGTGAAATAATTTTCAGATTTTACGCAAATATTCTCAATGCCATGGTCAAAAACAATATTTACCCTGGTGCAGTAAAACCGAACTATGCTTTTTATGCCCAATACGGTATTGATGGAATAAAAGCTCTGGAGAGTGTAATACAGCTGTACAGAAAAGCCGATATTCCGGTAATTCTTGATTTTAAAAGAGGCGATATAGGCACAACCGCAAAAGCCTATGCAAAAGAGGCTTTTGATTTTTTTAAGGCTGATGCTGTAACCCTTTCGCCATACCTGGGATATGATTCAATTGAACCCTTTATTTCAGGATATCCTGATAAGGGTTATTATATTCTTACAAAAACTTCCAATAAAAGTTCAACAGAGATTCAGGATATAAAAACAGGGGATAAGGAACTATACATATACATTGCAGAAAAGCTGGTTGAGTGGTATCATCCTGGAATAGGATCTGTGGCTGGTGCAACCTATCCCGAGCAGCTCAGAAAAATTTCGTCTGTATTTAATAATTCAGGAAAGGAAATACCCTTCCTCATACCCGGTGTGGGAACTCAAGGCGGCAGCATAAAAGAGGTTATGGCCGTACTGACCCTGTCCCCTGATTATAGAATACATAGAATAAACGCTTCAAGTTCGATTAACTTTGCCTGGAAAAAATATAAGGAAATGAACTATGACGAAGCTGCGGTTCATGCACTTAATCTTATGAATGAAGAAATTAACTCAGGGATCTGAATTCAATGAGAAGGTCTGCAAAGGGTAAAGATATTCTCCTCCTTGTAACAGAGAAGGAGGATTTGATTGTACAAATCGCGGACATTCTCGAAGATGAATATACAATAATCAAAGCCGCAAGTGTCCCTGAAGCATTAAGCTCTATAACACTTAAAATGCCTGATATCTTTATTGTTGATATTGAACTCCCGGTAATGGGAGGGCTTGAACTTCTGAAAAAAATCAGAGAGGGGATAAAAACAAGGCTTATCCCATTTCTTATACTATCACCGGAAAACCAGAAACAGGAAAAAATTGTAGCCCTCGAATTAGGGGCGGATGATTACATAAACTATCCTATTGACCCTGAAGAACTGCGCGCAATAGTAAAAATGCGCCTGAACAAATTCAGGGAATTTTACCTCATGTCAGTAACTGACGAACTAACCAGGCTGTATAACCGTAAAGAATTTATAAAAAAATTTAATGAGGAAATATCAGGGTTCCCGGAAGAGATAATATCCATTGCTATCCTCGATATTGATCATTTTAAAGGTGTGAATGATATTTACGGACACGTAACAGGCGACCTTGTTCTGATGAAACTTGCCGAGCTGATGCAGGAAAGATCATGCAATAATTTTTCACCTGCCAGGTTTGGAGGGGAGGAATTTGTTATTCTCATGCCGGGGCTCAATATGAACAGCGGTAAGGCTTTAGTGGAGGATCTGCTTCATGAATTCTCATCAGTACAGTTTAAAGGCGTTAACAGAGAATTCAATGTAACATTCAGTGCAGGGATAACAGAATATCCGCAGATTTCAAATAATCTTTCCGAGCTTTTATCAAGAGCAGACCAGGCACTTTACGCTGCAAAGGAGGATGGGCGAAACAGGGTATACATTTTCAGCAAAAATATGGCCAGGAATGATAAATTCTGGCAGTATATGACCAGTAGAAAAACAGTCTTTATTAACAGCCAGTTTCAGGATACAACAACACGTCTCCCCTATCTGCCGCAGGTTCTTGAACAGATAATGAATCTGAACTATGAAGTAAAAAGTATAGGTGCACTATTAATCAATACCACCTTTGTTGAAAAAGCTAAAGACCTTATGAATTATAAAAATATTAACTATGATATCGAAAATATAAACCTTATAATTCAGAGAGCCGGAGAGCTTATATTTCCATCAGATATGTACTTGACCCTATCCGATTTTTTTAAAAACCAGTTTTTACTACTTTTCCCGTCAATAGTTGATTTTTCAGCAAATATAACTGAATTCAGCAATATATGCCGTGATATATCTCTTTCAATTAAAGAGAGCCTTCAGAATCTGAATATAGATATATCCTATAATTCAGGTGTTGTTTTTATTGATAATGAAAATCCTAAAAAAATATATGAAGATATTAATAAAATCAGATCAAGAAAAATTCTCATAACTAAAAATTCAATTAAATTCGAAAGCCTTGCAGGCATATTAAAAGAAAACCATGAGCCTGATTTTGTAAAAAAACTTTTCAGTATTAAATACTACTACAATACCTTAACAAAAGAAAAAGAGTACCAGTACCTGGCCTTAAAAAATTTTCAGTATAATGATATATTTCAGGTATTCATCAATGATACTATAACAAAAAAAAGCGAGCTGCGCCAGATAGGCGAGATAATAGCAGGACCGGAAATAAAAAAAAATGTACCCCTTCTCATTCCTTATATCCAGAGCTTTCCAATGGATGAGTTTGTTAAAATTCTCATTGAAGCAACAGGTGATCAGAAAATTACAATACTATTTAATGAAGATCAGCTGGAACAGCTTTCTGAACAGATCAGTTCAATAGAGCCTATACTGCCTGAGAGGATGAAAATAGGAATAGACAATTGTGCAATTACCAGAGATATTCTTAATTATCTTTCTATTCATGAATTTGAGGTGCTGATTTTCTCCGACAATATTTTAAGGAATATAAACTTTTTCAGGGACAGAATAAATATTGTAAACGGACTTAAACTGTTCCTGGATCAGGTTGGCATAGCTGCACTAGCAAAAAATATAAGCCATGATGAAGAATACGACATCCTTATGGATCTGTCATTTAAATATATGTCAGGGAGATTTCCTGAATCAATTCTTGACAGTTATTACAGTTCTGTTATTCCGAAACTGTAGGGATATGCTGAATAGGGAATTTCGGCATCATTAAAAAAAGTCTCCATTTCACTTTCATCAGCAAATGAAAGAGCTGCAGGATTATCACCAAAATTATTAACAAGAGCATCTTTTATCAAAGCGTAAACTCCCCTGTTAATAAGCAGCCGGGCAGATGATAAATCTATACGGGAGAGATCTCCTGCATTAGACTCTGTTACAGCGAAAACCGGCCTTACAATACTGCTTCTATCCTGAATTTTAAGAAAAGAACTTACCTTTGAAAAAACCTGAAATATCTGGAAAAGGGACCCGTCGCTGAAACTGTTAAAAATATGGAGACGTCTGTAAAAATTATCCCTTTCATATGAAGAAAGAATATCAAATAATACTGAATCTTTTAAAGGATCATCTGAATAAACAATAATATTGTAAAGCCGTGATATAGAAGAGGCGGAAACGAACTTCTCAAATCCATTATAAAAAACTGCAGTATCTGTACAGGAAATATGAATATCTGCTACATAAGTATTAATTGGTGAAATTATTTTATCATGCCCCATGAAGCCCAGGCCGTTTTCATCAATCTTTACACCTTTGATAAACAGGGGATTTTCTGATTCTGTAAAATCGGGGATATAATCTATACTCTGGGACAGGCCTGTTGAATCTTCCACATATACTGTCATATCCTGAATATCTGTAAAAGAAAAACCCCACCCGTCATGATAAAAGTATGGAGGACCTGACTGAAAAGAAATACCATCTTTAACTGCCCTGTCCCTGATTGCTGTTCCGGGAAGAATCATCAGCGGATAAAGCTCAACTGAATCAGCAAATCCTCTGTTTACAAGGGTATCAACTGTGTTGACAAAACTTTCAGGCGTATCACCGGGAAGCCCCGGAATAATCCCTATTTTTAAATCTATCCCGGCATCTCTAAGATACTCCATACCCTGAAGTTCCTTTTCTGTATCGGAATTTCTTGAAACACTTTCAAGGGAGCGCCTGTTAAGGGATTGAAGCCCCACCTCAAGGCTTCTGAAACCTGCGTCATACATTAACTGTGCAGTATCACGATCTATCCTGTCTGTGCGGATTTCTGTATGCAGATTGATACCATGATTCAGATTTTTCAGCTCAGTAAGTTTTTCTCTGAAACCGGAAGATCTGTCAAAGGCGGGACAGAGAAGATATATTTCATTTATACCAGCCGGACTTTGGAGCACATTAATGAGCTTTTCAAAGGGAAGATCACGGACAGTGGAAAAATTTTTTGAATAGAAACAGTAAGAGCACCTGTATGGACACCCGCGTGTCATTTCCATAAACACAGAGCCGTCAGGCATCTTATTCAGGAGTCGGGAAGAAAGAGGCTCAACTATCAATTCCGGGTCTATAAGCATATCAGACGGCTGAACATACCAATCGCTTCCATAACATTTTTTTTTGAAATCTGTCCTGCCTGTAAAAAATTCCTGAAAAAACCATTCACCTTCACCGGAAATAAATGTGTCAACAAAGGGATATTCTTTCTGAAAAACTATTGAACCTTCTGATATTTCAGGGCCGCCTAAAAATATCTGTAAATTAATCTGTTTCTCTTTAATTGCTGCAGCAATACGGAGATTCCTTTCTATATTCCAGAGATATGAGGAAAAACAGACAATATCGAAGGATGAATTTATAATATAATTAACAATAACTTCATCCGAGCAATGCGCAGAAATAACATTCGGGAGAGTTTCACAGTAGTGGCCGGGAAAATTAGCCTTAATAAATCCCGAGATAGCAGCCGGAGCATACTCGACATTTGCATTTATGTAGCCCCTGCTGTGATGTGCAAGGGGAAGCTGAATAAAAAGTATTCTCATGTCAAAACCTGTTTAAAATAGGTTGAAAAAAGAATCATACCATGTATAACTAGTAAAAATGCAACAAGAATGAAGGGGAAAAAGGCTGAATTGATAAAAAAAACATCCTCAAAAAAATGGCATGTTCTATGTATAGATGACAGCAGGTTAAGCAGGGCTTTTATCCAGAAAACCCTTACCCCTGTAAATATCATAGTTGATACAGCAGAAAACGGATTTGAAGGTTTAAAAAAAATATCAGCAGGGGGTTATGACCTTATCCTTGTTGATATAATTATGCCTGAAATGGACGGCTTTGAATTTTTAAAGGAATTCCGCAGCATTAAAACCAGGGAATTTATCCCTGTAATTTTTATGACAGGCCTGGATGATTTAAAAAGCAAAATAAGGGGTTTAAATATCGGGGCAGATGATTACCTTATTAAACCGCTTAATGAAAATGAGCTTGTTGCCAGGGTAATTTCCCTGCTAAGGCTTAAAGACGCAAATTCAGAGCTGTACCAGAAAAATGAGCTGATTAAAAGAGAACTTGAAGCTGCTAAAAAAATTCAGGAATATATTATTCCCTCCGATTTCAGCTATATTGAATATCCTAAAATCAGCGGTGTTTATAATCCTATTGATGACATAGGTGGAGATTTTTTTGACTGCATAAAAATAAATGAAAACAGAACATCCTTCCTCATAGCAGATGTAACTGGTCATGGAATTCCAGCTGCTCTTGTTATGACAATGTCAAAAATGCTTTTCAGCATATATGCGGATAAATTTCAGGGATCTGCAGGTCTCCTTTCTGAAGTGAACAGACATTTAAGGGGGACACTCCTTGATACACAATATATTACAGCATTTTATCTTCTCTATGATAATGACTTAAAGAAGCTAACATATACCAATGCGGGCCATACAAGGGCACTTTATTACCAGGCATCAAAGGAGAGAGTGATTGCCCTTGATACTTTCGGGCTTTTCCTTGGCATTACTGATGAAGTTGATTATGAGGAAAAAAGCCTTACAGTTGGCAGTGGTGACAGGCTGTTTATTTATACAGACGGATTAACAGAACTGAAAAATCCTGAAGGAGAGGAATTCGGAGAAAAAAGGGCTGCCAGGTTTATGAAGGAAAACCGTGACCTGAGAGAAAAAGATTTCTGCGACCTTCTTCTTAAAACTCTTTCCAGGTTTGATGAAAACAGTGAGCGTAATGATGACCTGGCTTTTCTGAATATAGAATTTTAAATAATGAAGGAAAGCCTTTATTTAAGGATAATTAATGCAATTCTGCTGCCTGGCTTTGAACAGAGAATAGACAATGAGTATCCCCATGTCACCATTGCATTATCACAGGCTTCACCTGTTAATAAAACAGAAATTCCAAACTCAGTAATCGAAATTGAAAGACTGACAGAAACTGTTAAAGCCGGATTTATCACTGAATCGAATGACCCTGACTTTATTCAAACATTTAATGAAAACCTTGAACAGAATATAAGCAAAACTGCATTTCTCTTAAAAGTGATATCCGGAAGAGAAATTAAAAAAGTCTCAATGAAAAAGAATAAAGAGTTAAATGGTATATGCTACAAATACTTTATAATAATTAACTCAGAGGGAAATGAGCATAATCTTGAGGTAATTATTGAAAGCCGCTTTTTTAATATACTATATCCCCCATTTAAGAGCAGCACTGTTCATGAAAATATCATTGGAGAAATATCACCCTTTTTTGAAAAACCGGATCTTTTGTGGCCCTCTTTTGAGACAGTTGTGGAATCATTGCCCGTGGCAAAACTCGCAGATCTGTTTAATCAGATGATCCAAAGAAAAGATATTACCTCTTACCAGACAGCAGCTGCAATTATACTCTACCCTCATCTTAAAGAGAAAATATTTTTATCCCTGTCAAAAAATATTCAGAAAGATCTGGAATTTACATTAAGCAGATATAAGGGGACAAACAGAATAACAAAGATGGATGGAATATGTGCTGTTTACACAGTTGAAGAGGGGTTAAAAAAGCTTTTTCTGGAAGGCAAAGGAAAATACATCGATGACCTTGGATATATTTCAGAAATATTCATCAAAATCAACAGGTACAGAATTATTCAGAAAAGAGATTTCATGGAGAGGATTAATCAGCTGGAGCAAAACAGGTTTATGGAAAAAATAATCCCTCTATGTTCTGAGACAGTTTTAAGAAGGGCTTTCTCAGGCCAGGACTTGCGGGAAAATATTCTGAGAAAATATATTACTGAAAAAAGAGTGGAGGAAATCTTTGATATTGAAGAAAAAATTTCACTGGAACAGAAAATTGAAGCTGAAATAGAATTTATTAAAGTCAGTAGAAAAATATTTATAATGTCC
>CAYYKZ010000014.1:0-7341 GCA_964468455.1 uncultured Leptospirales bacterium
TATTTTCAATCTTAGGATTTTTCTTTTTAATATAAGTCATAATTTTCAGAATATCATCGGTGGGGAGAATCAGCACATCACCATCAGCAAGAAAAGCCCTTTTAAAGCCGTACCTGTAACCTGATGCCTCATCAATATCTCTGCGTACTGTATCCCAGTCCTTTATTCTGAAACGTTCATCAAGATCCTTATAGGTTCCGCAGAATGTACACATATTGTGTGAGCATCCCACAGTAACCTGAATAATCATACTGTAAGCCTCAGATGGCGGCCTTATTACATGTCCTACATAATCCATATCTATTCCTCTCTGATTTTTCAGTTTTAGTTAAAAATTATTCCTGTAAAAATAATACTTAATTCTAATCTGAGTTAAGACAGAAAAGAATTGTTACCTCTACTTTTACATCTAATAAATAATTAACATGGGAAGCAAGAAAATTTTTAATAATAAAGAGGATTAAAACTTCTATCCGGATAAAGAATTTCCCCTGATTATATATTCAAATAGAAGTTAATTATACAGCATAAAGCAGATTCTGCGGGAAATATCTGGAAATCAGAACATAAAGAAAGGCCATGAAGGAAATCCCTCATGGCCCTGCATATATTAAATAATTTTACTTTTTATTAACACTGAACGTCTTTACATTTTTTTGAGAATACCATAAAATATGCGAAACCAACAAAAATTGCACCGCCAACAATGTTGCCAAGTGTTACAGGAACAAGATTGTTCACTACAAATCCTGACCATGTTAAAGCATCAGCTTTTGCACCGAATCCGGCTACAACTTCTGTAAGGGCAGCATCATTCTTAAGGAAAATTCCGTAAGGTATAAAATACATATTAGCTATACAGTGCTCAAACCCTGAAGCAACGAACGCCATAATAGGGAAGAAAATACCAAGAATCTTTCCTCCAACATCCTTTGCTGCTACTGCAAGCCATACTGCAAGACAAACCAGCCAGTTACATCCTACACCTCTCCAGAAAGCCTGCTCAAAGCCGAGATTAACCTTACCTACAGCAATACCAAGAGCAGTTGCCGCATTAAGGTTTCCACCTGTTGTCCAAAGAGTGCTTTTATACATCATGTATACAAGAACCATGGAGCCGAGAAAGTTTGCAATATAAACAAAAAACCAGTTAACTGCAACTTCTTTAGCAGTAATTTTTCCGCTGACCATGCCTACTATCATAAGGTTATTACCGGTAAAGAGCTCTGCTCCACCAATAACAACAAGCATAAGTCCTACACTAAAGACCGATCCTCCAAGAAGTTTTGCTACTCCCACTCCAAGCACAGGAGCAGTCCCTGTTAAAACCATTGTACAGAGTTCAGCACCGAAACCGATGTAAGCCCCTGCAAAAATACCCATGATAATCATGGTTGCGATTGGTAAATCAGCTTTTGTTTTACCCATGTTAGTTACAGCTGCAGCTACTTCTGCTGGTGTATTAAACGCCATAACAACCCCTCCAATTATTTATTTATTTATTTTTTTTATAAAAACCCGCGAATAATTTTCACGGGCAATTAACAAACCCTGAGCCGGGCAGGCAATAAAACACCTCTCCTGTTACTGGATAGAAATTTCACAAAATACCGGCATTGGTTATTTTTTTGATTATATTATTTTAAACCTAAACCGTGTCAATTTTTTTTACATAAAAAATATCTTTATGTAACATTTTTATACAATGTTCTGAAAAAAAAGGCGGGTAATGATAAGCGGCTAAATACAATGCCGAAAAAAAGTCTCAAAGAAGAGGATTCTGCCTAGTCAAAGGAGGCAATTTTATGAAGCTGCAGATTAAGCCGCACATTCAGCCTGTCATCAACTATAAGCTTTGCAAGTGCTGATGGCTCCATTGCACCATAAACCGGAGAAAAATTTATCACTGCCGGGGTTGACTGGAAATGATTTCTCATAAACTCTTTAGAAAACTCATAATCAGCCATATTGGATATTACAAACTTTACCTCATCTGTTCTCTTTAAAAATTTAATATTATCCATTAAAAAGGAACCTGCTTCACCGCTTGAGGGTGTTTTAACATCAGCTATAATTCTTACACCATCCGGGACATTTTCAAAAGATAGACTACCGTTTGTCTCCAGCTGAACCATATATCCGCAGTGAATAAGTTCATGCAGAAGTATTATTGTATTCTTCTGAATAAGGGGTTCGCCCCCGGTAACTGTCACATGGTGAAAGGGCTCATTCCGTTTAACTTCATCAATAATTTCCCCGATCTTAATATCATTGTAGTAAACACGGGCCTGCTCAGTGTCGCAATAAAAACAATCCAGATTACACCCGCCAAGTCTTATGAAAAAAGAGGAAAAACCTGATGTTACGGTTTCACCTTCAAGGGAGTAGAACATTTCGTTTATGCAAAGAACATTATTCATGATATATCCTTTATTTATTTCATTCACACCTTTATTCCACTCCCTGATTTTTCAATAAAAATCCTGCTAAAAATAAAAAAATATGAATTAAACAAGGTTTTTTCTTGACAATCGAATATTTATTCGACATATGGCATTTATTCGAATAAATATTCGACAAATTAACTTAAGGAGGCGCACATATGGTTACCAGGAAAGAATTTCTTTCAAAAAGCGCTGCTGCAGGAAGTCTCATAATTGGTTCTTCCATAACAGGCTTAAACTTTCTGAATTCTCAGGTTTTCGCAAATGAAGATGATTTTCTTTCACAGGGTAAAGCCTTTGAAAAAACCCTGAAAATCATTAAATCCGCAACAAGGGCGCCAAGCGGTCACAATTCACAGCCCTGGACTGTAAAAATTATTTCAGAAAGTGAACTGGCAATCGGCTGGGATAAATCAAGATCCCTCCCGGCTGTTGATCCGCAGAACAGGGAACTTCTGCTTTCAATTGGAGCATTCTGCGAGGCATTAAAAATTTCAGCTAAAAATGAAGGGCTTGATTCAAGAATAAAAATCACCGGAAATAATCCCTTTGCCGCAGAATTTGCAAGAATACGTTTTTCAGAAGCGGAAAAATCTTCCCTTTACTCAGAGGAACTTCAGAAAAGAAGAACTGTAAAAAAAGGCATGATTAACCGTAATATCGAAAAAGCAGATATACAGACAATAAGTGCCGGAACCGGTTCAGGAATTCACGTAATCAACAGAGGGAGTGCTGAAGCTTCATTTATTGAAGAAGTAGTTCTTGAATCAAATATAATCCAGACCGGCCGGGATGAAGCTCAGAAGGAACTCTCCTCCTGGATCAGGTGGAGCGACAGAGATGTGAAAAAATACTCTAACGGGCTATCACCTGCAGGTATGGAAATAGAAGGCTTGGGAGCCCTGTATGTAAAAACCTTTTTCAATGCTGAAACCGTTATGACTAAATCATTCAGAGACTCAACTATTGATCAGATAAAGAAACACCTCTCATCATACGGATCATGGATAATAATCACTTCAAAAAAAGAGGACTGCTCTTCACTCATCAATACCGGAGGAGATTTTCTGAAACTATCACTCAATTCATTTAATAAAAAAATATCTCTTCACCCCATGACACAGCCTTTGGAGGAAAAGGGATTTGAAAAAAATCTCAGGAACAGGCTGGGTATTGATGATAAAATACAGTTTATTCTCAGATGCGGTTATGTAAACAGGTTTCCTGATCCTGTATCAAAAAGAATGCCCCTAAGGAGGATAGTATTATGAAAACAATAATACTTAACGCAAGCCCCAGACAAAAAGGGAACATATCATCAATGATATCAATAATGACTGATGAAATAAATGATAAATCATCCTTTGAAATAATTGATGTAAACAGATTGTCAATTAAGCCGTGTATAGGCTGCATGAAATGCAGAAGCAGCAATATCTGCATTCTCCCTGAGGATGACGGACATATTGCCGGAGAAAAAATAAGCAAAGCTGACAATATAATTATAGCCTCTCCTGTATACTGGGGGAACATGCCAGGAACCCTTAAAATACTTTTTGACAGAAATGTTTACAGGTTTATGGGAGAATCAGCAAATGGCATTCCTGTACCGAAGATGAAGGGAAAAAGAGGCTACATTATCACAGCATGTACAACACCGTTCCCTATAAATGTAATTTTCAAACAGAGTTCCGGTTTGATAAATGCAGTTAATGAAATATTCAAATACAGCGGCATTAGGCTTAAAGGTAAAATTGCCCTGGGTGGAACAAAAAAAAGAGACTCCATACCCTCAGGGATGATTAAAAAATTGCAGAAAACAGGCAGGTCTCTTTAATGTTGTATATTACCTATAAACTGAGCCCCGGAGAGAAATAATGAAAGAAAAAATAATAAAGGCATCCATAAAACTGTTCAATCAATCCGGGGTTCACAGGATAACCACAAACCATATTATTGATGAGCTTAAAATAAGCCCCGGTACATTCTACTATCACTTCAAAAACAAGGAAGAGATCATCAGAAATATTTTCAGCAGAATAACTTCAGATTTCGGAGAACTTATTGTCACTTCTGCTGAATACTCCGATTTTACCGGACTTATAGAAATGATCAGAAAGCTTTACAGCCTATACTATAAATACCGATTTTTTTATTATGATATCTCCATGATACTCGACAGGGATGAAGTACTGGCTCAGGATTACAGAGATAATTATAAAGCAAAAGCCGGAATGCTTAAGGACTTTACAATAATGCTGGAACAGAAGGGAATCCTTAAAGAATTCATAAACAGTTCTGAAAGAGAGACATTTCTTGAAAACCAGTGGATTCTTACAGACTTCTGGCTTAATTTCCGTAAGGCATCATTTGGAACAGACAGCGGGGATATAATGATTGAAGAGGGAATAAAAAGCTACATCAATTACATAAAGATTTACATGACTGATGAAGCGCAAATGGAACTGAAGAAAGCATGGGAGTTTATGTAGTTTTATTTATAATTCATTTACTCCCATATTACCAGGTTCAGATGAATTCCAGGGGCAAAGCCTTCTCTCCAGCAGTGAAAAGAACAGATAAAGAATAAATCCCATTATGCTCATCCCTGTAATACCAGCAAATAACATAACATAATCACCCCTGCCCCAGGAATCCATAATCAGAAAACCAAGACCTTTATCTGTGGCAAAAGATTCAGTAAAAAAAAGGACAGAAATTGCAGTACCAATACTTATCCTTATTGCGGTAAAACTGTGGGGAAGAGCAGCAGGAATTACCGCATGGATCAGAATATCCTTTCTGCTTCCCCCCATTGAAAGAATAGAATGATAATATTTAGGATCAGTGTTACGTACCCCGTCCCTTACTGCCACTAATATCTGAAAAAAAAGAATCAGTGTTATAAGAATAATTTTTGAAATATTACCGAGCCCGAAAAGAAGTATAATAACAGGCAGAAGTACCATTTTAGGAATCGGATATGTCATAAAAATAAGGGGGGATAAAATTCTGTTCAGTTCCTGATTATAACCGATCACAGCTCCTGCCGGAAAAGCAATAAACCAGGCTGCAGCAATACTAACGATTACCCGGAATCCGCTAACAGCAAAATGAGTCCGGAACAGAGGGTTCCAGGTTTCCTGAATAAATAAAGGCAGAACAATTTCCGGAGGGGGCAACACAGGTGATGCAAGAATCATAGAAATGCCTTTCCAGATAACAAGGCTTGCAGCAAGAGCAGCTATAACCACAACAAGGGAAGTCCCTTTTTTCACAACGACTCTATGATCCTCCTTACTTTTCTGCACTGGTCAAAGTAATACTCCGTATCCCTGAACCCCCTGCCGCTGATCCTGTTATTATCAATAATTTCAAAAATTCTCCCCGGACCTTTGGACATAACAATAATTTTATCACCCAGAAAAACAGCTTCTTCTATGCTGTGGGTAACCAGAAGTATGGAAAGGCTGCTGCCTGACTGAATTTCCATAACAGTATTCTGAAGCTTCTCCCTTGTAAGTGTATCAAGAGATGAAAAGGGCTCATCCATGAGCAGAATTTCCGGATCAGTAGCCAGGGCTCTGGCAATGGCAACCCTCTGCTTTTCACCTCCGCTCAAATTAGAGGGGAACCTGTCCTTCAGGGGATAAATCTGCATATCATTTAATACTTTTTCAACTCTTACCCTGATCTCATTATCGGGAAATTTTTTTATCCTCAGTCCAAGAGATACATTTCTGAAAACGGTCTTCCATGGAAGAAGGCCGTAATCCTGAAGTATAAAAGATGTTTTATAGCCCGCTTCCTTTACTTCCCTGTCATTTATCAGCACAGAACCTGATGTCGGGACAAGGAGACCTGATATAATATATAGCAGTGTACTTTTACCGCATCCGGAGGGGCCGATTACTGCAATGGAGTTTCCCTTCTGAAGATCAAATGATATACCGGAAAGAACAGAATTACCGTTAAATTCCTTACTTATATTTTTTAAAGAAATCAAATTCCCTTACTGTTTCCAGATTATATTTTCATATTCCAGGGGTACATCCACAAGTCCTTTTCTTTTCAACCATAAATAGATTCTGGTGATATCTTTTTCAGGAGGCACCCTTACTTCATTATAATGAGGTATTACAAATGTTTCTTTTAAATCTTCCGGAAGACGAAGCCTTGAAACCATAAGATCCCTGTATTCTCCAGGTTGAGAATTAATCAGTTTAACACTTTTGTTATATGCTGCTGTAAATGATTTTGAAAAAGAAGGGCTGCTCTCCAGAAAATCACTCCTGAATGATACTACAGTTGCTGTCACATCCAGGGACAGATCATCAGCTATAACCCTGGCCCCGTCCATTACAGCCTTACTGACAATCGGTTCAGGAAGCATTGCCAGATCGACCTGGCCTGTCATGAGCATCTGATACCGTAGAGGTATCCCCTTAACTTCAAGTTTCCGGGGACTTATATTGTTTAAAGCTGACAATTCATCCAGCAGAAATTCTACAATTGAACCGCTGGATATTGTGATATATCTGTTCCCTATCTCATTTATATTTTTTACAGATGATTTCGGAGAAGCAACAAGAGCGAACATCCTGTTTTTCCCGGTCCGGGAAGACTCTGTAATAATTCTTATATCAACCGGGCTTTTCAGAGTCAGCAAAGCTGTAACAGGATCACCAAAGGAACCATGCAAAGCAGATGCTGAAACAGCCGCTTCCTTTTCCAGGGCACTGCTGAACATTACAAGTTCAACATCAAGCCCCTCATCTTTAAAAAGGCCTTCTGTTTCAGCCACTATAAGAGGAAGTGAGTCAATCGCAGGAAGTATACCTATTTTAACTCTATTATCTTTTTTGCTTATCTTTTTAATTTCTTCTAATGTTTTATC
>CAYYKZ010000014.1:7351-17549 GCA_964468455.1 uncultured Leptospirales bacterium
TCTTCAAAGGCTTGTTGCGATTTAACCGACATGCTTTGTGCATGTCTTTTTTAACACAGGAATTAAAAAAGATAAAAACTGAGAAAATAACAACTGCTGCGAATCTTCGGATATTCATTTTAAGCCCCAATATTCAGAAATTATCACCAGGTTCTATTACTGCAAAAAACTTTTCTTGAAAAAAACATCACCTTAAATATAAAAGCGCACCCCTGCTCTGAGGAACGGCCCTGACATATCAATTTCAACATTATTCTTATCCGGCTTAATACTTCTGTAACCCAGGTCAAAAATAAAATCCACTGCAGAGGCATCGGAAATCTTATATGCAGCTGAAGTCATTACCTGCCAGGCGAAACCGCTGTACAGATCTTTACCATCCCCCTCATTTGATGAATAATCAAGGAGCATAAATGAATATCCCAATCCTATTGTAAAAAAGGGTTCTACATAAATTTTATTTCTAAGCATGGGCAGCCTTACCTGGGCATTGGCGAAAATAGGGAAAGTATAAAGATTTGTATCTGCTTTCTCTGTGCCGGTTGCGCTTCCTCCGGGATTAACCTCGCCTATAGTACTGCTCCATCTGATCCAGAAAAAATCAGCTTCAAGGCCGAAAACGAAAAAAGGATCTATATTATATATATAGTTAAAGCTGAGATCAAGGCCGAATTTTTCAGGGTCAGATGCATAACCTGTACCTATTTTCCACATAAATTCATTGTCCGAAGGATTAACAAAAACATTTTTTTCTCTCTGAACTACTATTCTGTTATCATCCTCACTCTGGGCATATAAAATTGAAGCTGAAGCTATAATAAAAATTATTGAAACTGTAATTATTTTTTTCATTTTTTTCTCCACAAATCCGGAATTTCCGGAATATTTAATAATTAAATATTATTATTAAAATGCTAATCATTGAAATTTGTTTGCTTTTAAACATAAAGATACTATATTCGTAATCTATTGTCAATACAGACTTTTAATGGTACAAATATGGCAGAGAGCAGAGGATCATCAACTCTTTTTTTAAATAGAAAAAAAGCACTCCAGCAGGCCGGACTCGCGATTTGTGCATTGCTGGCAGCTCACTTATCCCTTTTTTTTCTTTTTCCGGAAAGACGGGCTTCATCTGCAAATCTTATATGGGCTGTCACAATAATAATATTAGGCATAAAATCCTATTATCTTTCCAGGGACAATAAAGAAAGCATCAGGAAATCGTGGCAGCTGATGATACTGTATTCTGTTCTTCTCTGCTCCGGATTTTCCATTAAGCTATACTACTCTTTAATGCTCCCGCACTTGAAGGACAATATATTACTCCCCTTTATTTTTTTCTCGAGTAATATTACCATGGCTGTTTTACTCTTTACAATGAGCAGATCCGATAAAACTCCCTTTGAGATAAGAAGACAGTTATACCTTATAGGAATCACACTTTTTACATTACTTATAATTTCTTATGTCCTTAACATATACGGGTATAGCGGTAATACTGAACTGATTCATCTTATCAGATCACTGATTTTTTCTCATTCAGCTATTTTTGTTATTATTTCAGGAATATCGATTTACTGGATGAATATCTGGAAAAAAGACAGGGCCCGAAAAATTATTTTTGCCTGTCTGCTTTCAGGTATAACCCTTTCATACACAGTGAGCATTCTATTTTATACACCTAAACTCCTGGCCAATGAAATACCGGAAGGCGGGTTCCCCGATATTCTGCTCACATTCACACTTTCTCTATTTATTATAGCCTCAGAGATAGAAAGACAACACCATAAAACAGTCAGCAGAACAATCCCTGAAAAAAAATTTAATCTTCTGTATGTTTCCCGTATTGAAAGGATTATACCGGCCTTATGTCTGTCACTGATAGTTCTTGTGATTTTTTACAGAAGGAATTACCTTGGGAATGAAATTATCACAGTTCTTGCTATTTTAATGATACCATTTATACTACTTACCGCTTTATTTGAATGGTCCAGCTACAGATCGGAATCCTGGTTTATTTTTATGCTTTCAAGAACTCCAATGGGTATACAGATAACAGATAAAAATATGGAGCAGACTCTTTTTGTAAACAGCAGTTTCTGTGATCTATTCAATGCAGCCGAAGTTCCTCCTGATACCATAATATCTCAGGCACCTGAACATATACGGTCTGACCTGTTAAATGGAATCCGGGAAGGGCGGGGTATGGATAAAGCGGAACTGATTCTTAAGCGTCCGGATGATTCAGAATTCCACGCCCAGATAAAAGTTACACCTGTCAGATACTATTCCCGGGATATTATTATATACTGGATCAGTGATATCACGGAAAGAAAAAATTTCGAGGAACAGATACTTAAACAGAGAGATACTGCTGAGACATCAAACAGATACCGGGGCACACTTCTGGAAAATATCAGCAGCAAAATGCTCTCAGGCTATATTATAGGGAAGACAAAAGAGACAGACGGTTTCATTGACCTTATTCTTACAGGCATGAACAACCAGGCTATGGAAATATTGGGAACAGATGAGAATTCACTGAACAAATCATTTTCAGAGCTATTCCCCCGTCCCTCACCTCTACTCATAGAAGCTATTGAAAATGTTTTAAAAACAGGAAAATCATCAAGAACTGAAATTTTTTCACAAAGACTAAAGAAGCATCTCCTGATTATCATGTTTACAAGCAGCAAAGATGAAATTGTGTGTCTTATAAATGACATTACAGAAGCAAGAAAAACAGAAAAGGAACTTCTCGCAAAAGAACGTGAAATCCGCAATCTCATGGCAAACCTGCCCGGCATGGCATACCGCTGCCTCAATGACTACAGCTGGACCATGCTCTTTGCAAGTCAGGGAAGTATTGATCTTTCAGGATATAGCCCCGAGGAACTGACAAAGGAGATAAAACCGTGGAATGATATAATACACCCTGACGACAGAGGGAATGTATGGCTTACTGTGCAGAAAGCCATAGAGGAAAAATCCTACTTCCACATTGAATACAGAATAATCACAAAGCAGGGAGAGATAAAAAATGTCTGGGAAAAAGGGCTGGGAGTTTACGATGATTCAGGGAAACTGCTCTTCCTTGAAGGATTTATGCTCGATGTAACAAAACAGATTGAAGCTGAAACTGCCCTGCGTAAAAGTGAAGAAAAACTCAGACAAACAGAAAAGCTTAATGCCATATCACAAATGGCCGGGGGGATGGCTCATGACCTGAACAATAATTTAATGGCCATACAATCCCTTTCATCACTCATTGAACTTAAAGCTGCAGATAAAGGCCTGAAAAAATATACAGACAGTATAAATGAAGTTATAGGCAAGGCTTCACATCTAATTGACAAGCTTGAAACCTTTGCAAAGAAAAAAGACCTCTCCTCTGAAATTCTGTCAGTAAACCTTATGCTTGAAAATATTACCTCACTTTTAAAAGAGATTTTTCCTGAAAATATAGAAATAAATCAGTCGTTAAATGCGGTAAAGGATAACTGCAGAGGGGATCAGATACAGCTGGATAACGCATTTCTGTATATATGTATGAATTCAAAAGAAGCCATGCCAATGGGTGGTTCCTTAACAATAGAAACTGATAATATTTACCTTAACCGGGAATTCTTCAATGCTGCGGATAAGACAAGGCAACCTGGAGAGTATCTGCGCATAACAATAACTGATACAGGGAGCGGTATAGAAAAACAGGATTTAAAAAGAATTTTTGAACCTTTTTTTACAACCAAGCCTGTTGGCAAGGGAACAGGTCTTAGTTTATCCGCAGTATTTGGAACTATAGAATCCCATAATGGAATAATAACTGTTAACAGTGAAACGGGCAGCGGTGCATCCTTTATAATCTATCTCCCGCTTGCCTGATAAAAATTATTCCCCTGTATACCTGAAAGTAGCAATAATAGATTCAACATCCTTTGAATATGCGTATAGATCAACTGGAAGTGAAACACTGTAAACGAGAAGATAAACATTGCTTTCCACTTTAAATATTACTTTACTGTTTTTATCAAAAAAAATATTACTATCCCTGTATCTGTTGTAATAATTATCCCACATCTCCGCTGTAAATATTCTTACCATAAAAACTGATGCAAAATTATCAGGAACATTAAAGGGCTGCCAGTTTCTTGCTCTTGTGGGCAGGGCAAAGTAAAGTGTATCAACCATAAAGCCGGGAGCTACTATATCCTGTTTCTCAAAGACAACATAGTTTTTCCATTTTTCCGGAAATGTTAAGGCAAAGCGGTATCTTTCATTTTTATAATTAAGTTTCGCCATTTCATCATTTTTATCTGTTCCTGAACATGACAGAAAAATCATCATAAACAAAAATGCAGAAATAACATATACCTTCGATTTCATATCTTCCCCGTTTAGCTCAAATTTTTAAATCCGGAAAAATCTCATGGCTGAAAACTTATTCAGCAGATATCTTCATCATACATGCAGAACAGTCAAATTCCACCCTGAACCTGTCCCTCCCGTTAGTAATAAAAAAGGGCTCTTCCCATTGTTCATCTGACGACTGTCCTTTTGTGCATAAATCAAGTTCATATTTTAAACACATGGCAGTAGTCATTACCTGTCTCCCCTTCGCATGTGACACCTCAAACCCTGATTCAACATCCTCCACGCCATGTCGCCTGTAAAATTTTTCTGCCAGTCTGTTTGTCACATTCCATGTATAATCAATTTTTTTAAAGGGATATTCAACGGGTTCTTTTTTTACAGGGGCCGATTCGATCATGTGATTATTTAATCTTTCCTTTAACAGCCCCTCAACAGCAGACCTTCTCAACTCATTGATAAGCCTGGACTGAATAGAATAATCAGCTCCGCTATCAATTATAATTTCAGCAGGCTTAAACACAGTACCGCCGAATTTCCCTGCCTGTTTTCTGATATAATCCTCCCTGCTCCCTGAACGCGACAGCTCCTTAACCGAGTCCGTCATTGAAGACGCAGTAAAACCATCCTCATCCTGCAGGATAATACCAAAACCGGAATCTGTCTCATGAAAATTCACTTTAACAGAAATTTTACGTTCTGTTCTGCTGTTTCCAAGAATTTTTTCAAAAGCTGAATCATAATTGCGGAAAACCTCCGCGCCCTTAAAAATTCCTTTCATGGAATGGGGATAAATTTTATTACCTTCAACCCTGTTTACCTTTATACCTTCAGTATTCCCATTCCTGTCATAAAAAAACAACCCGTCGCCATTATTAATCTTTTCCGCTGATTTCACTGAAAAAAATAAATCTCCTCTTTCCCCCACAGTTCCTATTCTCTTCCCCACTGATTTAGGAGAATCAAAGGAACCCACAGTCCCATTTCTTCCATTAATAAAATATTCAGTATAACCCCTGTTAAATGTTTTCTCAGGATCAGGATTAAAATCATAATAGACCTTTCCGGAGGAAGCCGCTCTCAGATTTTTTCTTCCTTCGAAAACAGCATCAAGATTTTTTCTATAGAGTGCTGTAATATTTTTAACATAGTTTACATCCTTAAGGCGTCCCTCAATCTTAAGGGAATCAATACCTGCATCAACAAGGTCCTCAATAGAACCGGAAAGATTCAGATCCTTCAGGGAAAGGGGGTGCATTCCCTTCATTATAACATTCCCCGCTGCATCCTCCAGATCAAAGACATTTCTGCAGGGCTGGGCGCAATCACCCCTGTTACCGCTTCGCCCCCCTATAGATGCGCTCATGTAGCACTGACCGCTTAAGCTGACACAAAGGGCTCCATGAACAAAAAATTCAAGTTCACATTCAGTTTCACTTCTGATTTTTTCAATCTGCCTTAAAGAAAGCTCCCTTGCCAGCACAATCCGTTTTATTCCAACCCTGTCAAAAAATTTTATTCTTTCAATGTCAAAATTATTCATCTGTGTGCTTGCGTGTACAGGGACAGGAGGAATGTCCATTTCAAGAATACCTGTGTCCTGAATTATAACAGCATCAATCCCCGCATCATAAAGATTAAAAATCAGTCTGCGGACTTCATCAAGTTCATCATCAAAAAGAACGGTATTCACTGCAGCATAAACCCTGGCATGATATACATGCGCATAATTAATAAGCTTTTCAATATCTTTTATACTGTTGCCGGCAGATGCCCTGGCTCCGAATTTTTCCGCACCAATATATACAGCATCTGCGCCGTAATTTACAGCAGCTATTCCGGTTTCAGGATTTTTTGCAGGGGCAAGCAATTCAATTTTTTTCATACTAACCTGACAGGGATTTAAATAAACAGCGTAAATACCCCTACCGGAAAAAGCAAAGGCATTTACGCTGAGTCGGCATTTAAAAATTAAATACCGCTACTCCCCTTTAAAAACCGGGGGCCTTTTCTGCATAAATGCAGTGATACCTTCTGCAGTATCCTTTGTAGTGAAAAGTGAAGCAAGGGATTCTCTCTCAATTTTCAGATGCTCATCAGAAGAGATGCTCCCTCTTGATGCGAAAATAGCAAGAACTGCTTTTACAGCAAGTGGCGGCCTTGCAGCAAGTTTTTCAGCAAGCTCCATTGCGTCACTTAAAACATCAGTTTCACTTACCATGTTAACAAGCCCCAGTTTCAGGGCATCATCCGCCTCAAGCTCTTTACCAAGAAGAATACACTCAAGAGCTTTTGTATGCCCGATTAGCCTTGGAAGCCTCATGGTTCCGCCATATCCGGGCATTATACCCAGATTTGTTTCAGTCAGGCCTACCCTTGCACCCTTTTTCATAATACGCAGATGGCATGTCATGGCAAGCTCGCATCCCCCTCCGAAGGCGTGACCGTTCATTGCTGCTATAACAGGTTTTGAAAAACCTTCAATCCTGTTGTAAAGCTCCTGCCACTTCCTGAGAAAATCAACAGCTTCATCTCCGCCAAAACCGCCCGCAAGGTCTGCACCTGAACAGAAAATCCTGTCACCGGAACCGGTAATAACAACCGCCCTGATCTCACTGTCTTTTTCGCACTCATCAAGAGAAGATGCAAAACCTTCACGTACATCCAGGCTAAGCTGATTAGCCTTTGGCCTGTTAATGGTAATAATACCAACAGCACCTTTTTTTTCAAACAGTACAGCGCTCATACTCCCCCCTTTTATATTATAATTTTTGAATCTGCATAATTATAGCTCAGAATAGACACTCTCCATCTGAGTAACCAGATCATCAAAATGAGCTATTGCCTTTTTAACAGGTTCAGGTGAACTCATATCCACACCGGCTTCAAGAAGCTCATCAAGGGGATATTTACTTCCTCCAAGTTTAAGAAACCTGAGATAGGCATCCCGTGCATTATCCCCTTCTGTTATAACCTTATCTGCAAGTGCGATTGCTGCAGAAATTCCAGTGGCGTATTTATAAACATAAAAGGCAGAATAAAAATGGGGAATCCTTAAACATTCAAGAGTAAGGTCCTCGTCAATTACAATTGAATCTCCAAAATAACTGTCAAGAAGACTGTAGTATTCTGTCCTAAGCACTTCCAGAGTAAGAGGGTCATTACGCTCCACAATTTCATGTGTTCTTTTTTCAAACTCGGCAAACATAGTCTGTCTGTACATTGTTGCCCTTATGTTATCTATCTCTCTGTTGAGGATATAGGCTTTCATGCGGGGATTATCCCTGTAAAGCTCAAGAAGATATTTACTCAGGAGTGTTTCGTTAAAAGTTGATGCAACCTCTGCAACAAATATTGTGTAATCGCTCATAATATATGGCTGATTTTCCTTTGAAAAATAGGAATGCATCGAATGCCCGGCCTCATGCATAAGAGTATAAAGACTGTTGATATTTTTTTCTTCATAATTAAGAAGGATATAGGGTGGTGAATCGTAGCAGCCGGAGGAATATGCGCCGCTCCTTTTCCCCTTGTTCTCATATCTGTCAACCCATCCGCCAAGAAGTCCATTTTTCATTATATCCAGATATTCCTCTCCCATAGGAGCAAGTGCCTTAATACAGGTTTCAACAGCCTCCTCATAGGTCATGCTGAAATTGACATCACTAACAATCGGCACATAGGTATCATAAAAGTGAAGTTCATCAAGGCCCAGAGCTTTTTTTCTGAAAGCAAGATACCTGAACAGGGGGCCTGTATTCTTTCGTATTGTTTCAACCAGATTGTCATAAACAGATGCAGGCATATTATCTGAAAAAAGTGACGCCTCTCTGCTGCTGCTGAATTTTCTTACCCTGGCGTAAAAAAAATCTTTTTTATTGGAATGAGCAAGTGTTTCCGCAATTGTATTTTTCAGGTTGTCATAGGCTTCATAGTACTGATGAAAGGCCTTTTTACGCACTTCCCTGTCCGGGCTTATAAGGAAGGTGCTGAAATTCCCGTGACTCAGCTCCATCTCCCGCCCTTCATGGTCCTTAATCTTACCGAATTTCATATCTGCATTATCAAGCTGGCTGAATATCTGTGAAGGGGCATGTCCTATTTCACCGGACATTGCAAGTATCTGCTCAATCTCATGTGTTCTTGTATGAGGTTTATATTTTAAAACCTTTTCAAGGTAAATTCTGTAATCCTTCATGGAATCATCATCCATAAAGCCTTTTACAAGATTTTCATCAAGCTGCTGTATTTCCGGTGTTATAAAACTGGAAGCTTCTGAAATCCTTGTGTAAAGATTAACAACCTTCTGATACATCGCAAGATAAAACTGATTCGATTTATCCTCATCACTTTTAAGATGAGCATATGTATAAAGCTTCTCCAGCTCCCTTGAAAGATCAAGATCAAACTCCAGGGTTCCCCTGAAATTCTCCAGGGACTCACCCATCTTTCCGGCGAATTGAAGGTAACCTTCAATTTTACCTTCAATTTCCCTGTAAAGGGTGTTCCATTCATCTTCACTTTTAAATAAAGGGGAAAGATCCCACTTATGTTCCTCTTTAACATCCTTTCTTTCAGGAATGTTTACTGATGTCATATATATCTCCTTACAATAATCTTAATAATAAATGTTCCAGGTCAGATAAAAACATTAATTTTTTCCAGATCCTCACTTTTCCCCAGCATTACAATAACGTCATTTGCCTCCAGTTTCTCAGTAGGCAGAGGATTAAATATCATTTCGCCATTAAATTTTTTTATCAGAACAATTATTACGCCGTAATCCTTTCTTAAATTGCTTTCAACAAGATTTTTGCCAAGAAGGGTTGATTTCGGGCTCACAACAGCCTCCTCCATGCGAAGGCCAAGCTTATCGTCCAGTGTTGCTATATCAATAAAATCAACAACTGTCGGCTTAAGAAGCAGCTGGGCCATTCTCTGTCCTCCTATCAGATAAGGAGACACAACCCTGGTAGCTCCGGCGCTTAAAAGCTTTTTCTCATTCTTTACATCCGATGACCGGGCAAGAATAAAAACATCAGGTTTCAGCATCTTTGCAGTCAGTGTAATAAAAACATTATCCGCATCAGTTGATACAGCAGTTACTATCCCCTTTGATCTCATAATACCTGCTTTAAGAAGAGTATTCTCATCCCGAGCGTCAAGCATAAGGTATGGGATGTTGCTGCTTTCAAGTTCAGCAATGTTTGCAGGATTATTCTCTATAACAACACATTTCTCTTTATTTCTCAGCAGTTCGCTTACAATAAGTTTACCTATCCTTCCATAACCGCACACTATATGATGACTCTTCAAACCCACAATAGTCTTTCTCACTTTTTTTCTCCCGAAAGTTTTACTGATTTCACCCTCAATAAGCATTCTTATAAAATTACCTACAGTATAACCTGCAATTGTAATTCCAAAAATTATAATGGATATTGTAATGATACGCCCTACAACAGACAAAGGCTGGACTTCCCCGAACCCCACTGTACTAATGGTAATTGCTGTCATAAAAACAGCATCAGAAATTGACATACCCTCTATATAATGATAGGCAAGAATACCAAAAAGAATAGTCAGAAAGAGCATAAGAAAAGATCGTCTAAGTTTTTTCACTTTTTTTTATTTCCTGAATATCAATTAGAACTAATCGCTTATTGTTTCGCCTCGTGAAGTAAAAGAAATCCCCTGCTGGGCTCTTGTTGCTATCATAATTGTTTCGATAATAGGCCTGTTAACCCTGCCGGAAGCGGACCATCTCACAATAAAATTTGCACCTATCCCCCCCCTCTTATCCGACTCCTTAACACCCATGTTATAT
>CAYYKZ010000015.1:0-17369 GCA_964468455.1 uncultured Leptospirales bacterium
AAACATGTATATTTTCTCCAGAAAGCTGAAGTTTATTATACCTTCTTTTGATGCAGCAAAATGGTCATTGGAGTATTGACGGTATATATCTCTTAATGAAATAAGTATAATAAAAAAAGCGAATATTAAAATAATAACTTTGCTCATTGCGAAGTTAAGAAAAATGAAAATTCCGGGTATTATTCCTGCAGGGAAAAGAACCATGACTTTCCGCAGAATTTCAGGACTTATATTGTGCCTGTTTTTTAATACTATAATGAGATTTATGATTATATTAAGCGGGAGCATAACAGGCATAAGAAATGCAAGAGGGTAGAGGTTCAGACCGATAGAAAGGCCTATAATACTGCTCCCGAATCCTGCTGCAGACGCTATTGAGAATGCAGTAAGAATAATGAGTATTAAATAAAAAAGATCCATTTTTTTGAGGCTTTATTTCATAACCTGGTTTATCAGGAATTGTTTAAATCGTACAGCCTGTTTAAAATCGGGTTTAATGCTTATTGCTTTATCACAATCTTCAAGTGCCCGCTGTATATCACCCAGATCATAATAGGTAAGTGATCTTCCGTAAAATGTGTCAGGCCATAAGGGGTTAAGTTCAACTGATTTGTTGAAATCTGCAAGTGATTCATCATATTTTTTAAGCATTCTATATGTCAGTCCCCGGTTTGTGTAAACCCTGGTATCATTGGGTGCCATTTTAATAGCTGTGGTAAAGTCATCAATTGCTTTGTCGTATTCGGAAAGGGTAAAATAAACAAGCCCTCTATGGTTATAAATAAAATGATTTGGAGATACTATTATAAGCCTTGTGTAAAGATCAACAGCGTCCTTGAGCCTGTTTTCCAGGTGGGCATTCATTGCCTCAACCAGAAGGTCATTCAGTCCGTATTCAGCAGTATTTCCGGTTGTAGCAATATGTTCAAATTTTTCCGGTTCGGTTTCCAGGCCTTCTATGTTTTTTTCAGGACTTATAAGAGGAGCGCCTTCTTTCAGTTTGCCCATTTTTTCAGGAATGGTTGAAACTTTGTCCATAAGTTTCTTATGGCGCTCCTGAATATCACGGTATCTTTTCCTCTGATATTCTCTTATCTCCTGAAAAGTAATGTCTGCAAGTGATAGTGTGGCGTTTATTGCTATCATTTTACGTCTTATGGTGTCTTCTATTTTGTCAATGCTGGTTTTATATATCAGTTCATGTTCAACTTCAGCCCAGGCATCCTGAAGAATTGTCCGCAGCTGAATTTCGATTTTTATGCAGTCACTTAGTCTGTTTTTTCTGGCAATATCTTCGGGGAGTGCAATAAGTATATGTATAGAATCATACCCGAATTCTCTTATATTAAGTTCTCGTGATTTATAGTCGGTCTCAATTACATTAAAATTTTTTAAAATAATATTTTCAACGCTTTCCAGGTCCTCCAGGAAAGGTACAACTATTCTCATTCCGATTATGTCAGTGATGTATTCAAATGGATTGGTTATGGATACCTTTTGACTCCGTGCCAGAAGTTTGCGGTAAAAGGCATCGAATGATTTAATACGTCCTTTCACCTGACCATTACATCCTGAATTGGAAAGAATGGAGTCAAATCTCAATGAAAGGGCTGCAAGTATTTTGTTGTATTTTTTATGGTTTTTTTCGTAATAGGAAAGGAGTTTGTATTTTTTATCCATCCAGTATTCAACATCATTACTCATTTAATTCTTCCCTGTTATGAATATTATTGAGATAGCAACTATTCGATTAAGTTATAAGATTCTTTTTTAAATCCCGGAAAAGTCTAATTATTTTCAACTCTGAAGTATATTCTTTTCCACATATATTTCCCGTCCTTATAAAATGAGGTTATATAAAAATCTTCATCTGTGGCCTTTTCAATAACATTCAGGCCAAGACGGTTTGAACCATCAGCCAGTTTAAGATTATTATCATGGTCAAGAAGAAGTTTTATGTGATTTTCTCCAAGCAATTCCTCTTTTTTTAATACTGATTCTTTTCTGGAGTCGTAATATTCAGGATTGTCAAAGTCAATACACCTGTTACTATCAAGATATCCATAATAATCAAAAAAATCACCAAACTCTTCAATTGAAGCTGAAAAAAAATCTTCACAGGGGAAAATTGTAATATTAAAATATCCGGCGGTTTTTTTATTATCATTAACTTTCTGTACTATCTGTCTTAACATGGAAAACTGAGTATTTATTATGAGTTCATTCATGATAAAGCGGATCATTCTTTTTTTTGTCCATGGGAATTTATCGCATATTTTCTGTATTTCTTTATCAAATATTTTGTAATGCTTTTCTCCAAGACCTATCACATAAATAAAGGGCTCTTTTATTGTTCCATCCGGATAATAACTTCCCACATTACGTATTTTACAGGGCTGACTATTGAGGCGTAGCCTGTATTTTAAAGGTACAAGTTCATTAAGATCGTCAGTATAGATGTATTCGTCGTTATTTTCATGTTCAGAAGAGATCATTTTATTGTCCGTAATAGTTTGAAATTAAATAATAAACTATTTATAACTAATATAAAATAAAAGTCAACAAGTTCCGGTATAATTAGTCTGTATTTCTTCGGAAGTAAATATCGGATATATATATAAACTGGCAGATATTTAAAAGGAATCGGATGCCTTGCTGGCCGTAAATTTATTTTTTTAGCAGACAACCAGGCATTAATTATATAATTAAAGGGCTGTTCTGTTTGCGCAGAACAGCCCTGTGAAATTAAATATTACCCCTGGGTAAACATAAAAATAGGAGCTTTGCCTTCTTTTACATTTTCCGGCCTGTATTCATAGTAGGGGGGATCTTCATTTTCCATTTTGTCAACAATGTGCTTGTAGGTCCTTCTTTTCATTTCAGTCAGAGTATTTCTTGATTTGTTGAAGGTTTTCCCGAAAGCAATGGCTTCTTTGAGTGTTTCATCAGCGTCAGCGCATGCTTTAATGATTACATTGTGATCCTCAAGAACTTTTGCTCCCACTCTTTCTCCTGACCATTTCATTTTAATAAAAAGATGGTAGGGCATAATTCTCTTCATCCATTCTATCATTGAAGGAGAGAACTGAATACCAAGATCAATTTCAGGGAAACAGAAATATCCTCTGTCCGCTCTCATGAACCTGAAATCACATGCACCTGCAAGCATTGCTCCATTACCGAATGCGTGTCCTGTAATAGCCGCGATTGTAGGAACTGGTGACATTAACATTGCTTTAAAAACATCACCGTTTCTGAAAAGCCACTTGCTTATGCTGTCGTAGTCATTCTCCTGCTGCATTTTCATCATCCAGCCAAGATCAACTCCAAGGCAGAAATTTTTAGGGTCACTTGAAGTGAGCACTATTGCCTTGATTTCAGCATCTTCAAGAATTTCGTTGTAAGTTAAAAGCATTGCTTCTGCCCATTCCGGGTTGTGTCTGTTCTCTCCATTATTCATTGTAATAATGGCTACGGTTTCGTCTTTTTTCCATTCAACAATGGCCATAACTCCTCCTGTAATTAAACGCTTTTTTTATTTTAATTTAGCATCCAGAACTTTCTGTGCCGCTTTTGCTTCCTTGATCAGGTTGTTTATTATCTGTTTAACAGTTAATGTTTCTGTCATAATACCTGCAGCCTGTCCAATGGGGAGTACACCTTTTTTATTATCTCCATCCATTGTCCCTGACTTAAACGCGTCAAATCCGATTGCCATGCGCGCCATCTGCATTGCTCTTTTAGGCCCCATGAGTGTAATACCAACAGCAAGCTTAAGCCAGGGGAATCCCAGCATTTTTGCAATCTGTTTTGATCGTATGAGCGCGCTGAACGGGTTAAGACGCTTTCTGATTAACTTTGTTGCACCTTCACTTTTCATTACTCTGGCTTTAAGGCCGTCAACCTTATCAGTATAAACTGTGCTGTATATGTCGGTTTTATTGGATACTTCCTTTTGTGCCTCGTGTACTGGGCTTTCAACAGAATTCATAAAACGGGTACCCATTGATATTCCATCAGCACCAAGAAGAAGTGCTGAGGCAAGTCCCCGTCCGTCTACAAATCCCCCTGCTGCAATTATTGGTATATCAATATTGTCAGCAATAGAAGGGATCAGCACCAGAGATGTAACATCACCGCCATGTCCTGCAGCCTCATGGCCTGTTACTATGATGGCATCTGCCCCGTCCCTTTGAGCTGCCTGGGCATGCTTGAGTGTGGTTACTGTTGCCACAACCTTGCCGCCGTATTCATGTACTGCTTTGCAAATCCAGTCCCCTTTGCCGAGGGCATAATTTACTACAGGGACTTTCTCTTTTATTATTACTTGAGCGTTTCTTTCTGCTCCGGGGAAATAGAGAGTAACATTTGCAGCAAAGGGCTTTTTTGTTAATTTACGGGTTTCCTGAATTGCTTCAAGTGTTTCTTCAGCAGTCATTACACCTGTAGCGAGAATTCCCAGGCCACCTGCATTTGATACTGCTGCAACAAGTTCGGGCATGCTTATCCAGCTCATACCTGAAAGAATAACAGGATATTTGATACCCAGAACCTGAGTAATTTTGGTTTTCATATAATACCTCGGGTCAGTTTTATTACCGGAATATGGAACGATGTTCTTTTTATTGTAATATTAATACATTTCCATTGGAGGTAAATGTCAAGTTTTTTTATTAAATTAGTTGCATATACAATGGGAACATAAATTATTGATTTAATATATAAAAAAGCCTTTATGTATTTTTTTTAACAATATTTTTAAATAATTGTATATATTATACAGGTACAGACTTATATTTAAGGCAGAAATATTGAATGGAAATAGATGTTTTTAAAAAAGTTATAACAATATTAATTCTGCTTTTGTTATTGTCAGGATGCGGTATGACTCCTGATGATTCAGAGGTTGACTATATTATAAGGGAAATCGATAATGTTTACTCCGGGAGTGATGCGGAAATTTACCCTTTAACAACAACTGAAGATGTTGAACTTACATATAGTCTTAATCTTGGCGCATCATCAAAAGATGTTTATTTTATCTTTACAAATACAGACCTTGTTTCAGAAGCAGGATCACCATATCTGCTTGCAAGTACATCAGATATTTATAATATACCGGTAAAAAAATTTTCCGTTGTACCGGATGCCATACCTGAAGCGGAAGCTGAAACAGGAAAAAGAGGTAAACCGGAGATAAGTGATTTTAATAACAATCCCTGGGACTACATAGGGAGTGAACCGGAAACCTTTATTAAAAGAAGATATAAACTGCCTGCAGAGAATACTGAAGTTTTAAAAAGCACTGTTGGAACCGGTTCTGAATTTCTTAATACTTCCTCAAGTGATAAAATTCCATCCACATTAAGAAAAATTGTTTCAGCTGTTAACGGCCGTACATTAAATATATGGGTAGCAGATGACTGCTGGAATGGAACAGGAACCGGTAAAGCCTTTTATGTTAACCAGACAATGGTTGATATACTGGCAGATAAATTTCTTACAGCAGGGGATGATAACGATATTTATGAATGGGTAACTGATATTTTCGGGCAGGAGTGGGGTAGTCATTCCTATGATAATCTTGTTGGGGTCACAAACCAGATTGATATTCTTTTGTACGACATAGATAATGATAACAGCACAACCGGTGGTGTACTTGGTTTTTACTGGGCAAAGGATAATTTTCTTAAAAGCAGTATGCCCAATTCAAATGAGAAGATAATGTTTTATGCTGATGCTGTACTCTATGCCACTCATGACGGCACATGGGAAATAACTGATAAATGGCCTCAGGAAATTATATCAACACTGACACATGAGTTTCAGCACCTTGTTCATTTTTACCAGAAGATAATAGTTAATAATGCAAGGTATACTGAAAAGTGGTTAAACGAAATGGCCTCCCTTGTTGCAGAAGATCTGATTGCTCAAAGAGCAGAAGTAAACGGGCCAAGGGGTGTTGCATTTAATACTGCAGGTGCTGGATCCGGCGGCAATGTTACAGGCAGACTCCCTCTTTATAATTACAGTAATTCAAGGCCTCTCACAGTATGGACAGGGGGTGATGATAATCTTGGCAGTTATTCAACAGTATATGCTTTTGGCGCATATATAGCAAGAAATTATGGAGGCGCGAAGCTGATTGGAGAGATTGTCAGGAATCCCTTTGGAAATTACAGGGCTGTAATCGATTCTGTAAAAGATAATGGCGGTTCATCAAGTCTGACTTTCGGCGACCTGCTGCGCGACTGGGGTATATCTGTGCTGCTTTCCGACAAAACAGGAATGCCTGCTCCGCTGCGTTTTAACACCGGCACATGGTTTACTGATGCTTTAGGGTATAATCTTGGCTCTATTAATCATTACAATTACAGTTACAACAGCACTGCTGGTCCATTTATTTATCCTATTGCAGACCTTGATAATCTGGATTATATGAACAGCAGTTCCAATCTTTTTGTTTATGCCGGGAATTTAACAGGCAATCAGTCATGGGTATTCCGTATGAGAGATTCAGTACGTCTCACAGTAGTGGTAAGATGAGAATACTGAATTATTACTGATTATTTATTCTGCACATGTTTTATTCCGGTTACTCCTGTATTCTCTGCTGAATTTTGAAATTAAATAAAAGAACCGGGCATATCTGGGAATACCTCTTTCCACTCTTTCTATGACTTCATCAATAATAGATTCTTTGTATTTCATTACTCCTTCATGGCCATGGGCCAGAAGAATATATTCAGGATTAAGCTCCTTTATCTTTAGCAGTGTTTTAATCATGCATCCGGGAAAGAGCACCGGAACCGGAGGGAGATATTTCCCCTTGTTATCTATTACAGTATCGGAAACATAGAGAAGCCGGTTTTTTTTGTTATAAAACATCATATTATGGAGAGTATGCCCGGGCGCGTGAATTGCTATCCAGTCATTAAAATGTGGTATGGCTGAACCATCATGAAGCATATGATCAGGTTTTACTTTTCTGCTGTAGTAAAGAAATCTGTGCTTAGCCTTAAGTTTAACAGCCATAAACCGGGACTGGAGAGTATCAGAAATATGCTGAACTGCACCTCCGATTCCCGCATACCAGTAATCTATGTCATGTGGTGCTGCAATTTCGATTCCATGCTTTCTGCGGAGTATGTTTACTGCTCCGGCATGATCCGGATGACAGTGGGTAACAGCGATAAGTTTTATATCGCGCATGGCTTTTTTGAGTTTCACTTCAACAAATTTTTGAATTCCTTTTACATCAGGGCGGCTTGCTCCATCAAGTATGAGTATGCCATGAGGATATTCTATAATGTAATTGTTCTGTACATAGCCGTTGTATTCGTGGAGCCTGAATCCTGAAAATTCCGGTTTTGTCACAATCTGTATCCCGTGTAAAAAAATATTTATATTTTATAGTGAAGATTGATAATTTTGGTGTATATTATTAAAATCCTTAAGAGTAAGTCAATTTTAATATAATTTTTTTTATTTAAAATATTATTATGAGTAGAATATTTAATAAACACAATATTCTGCTGAAATAATCATCCCTGAATAATTAAGTATTATTGCCCGGAAAACTTAAAATCAGTAAAGAATCTCAAAATTTACTTATTCATAAATGATGATTTAAAAAATGCTGGACAGGGGGCGGATTTTTTAAAAGGTTATGGATATTGGATAAGTATAAAAATCAGTATTTATTCCTTCACTATTTTTGTGTTTAAAATGCTCTATTACCCCCGCCGCCGAAGGCGGCGGGGACAAATAGTTCATTATTTTATACTTAAATATCTTTTAAGGAATTATTACTGATAAAAATTTATTATTTAAGGGTGTAAAATGATTAAAGTTAATGAAAATTTTCTGAAACTTAAAGCGTCATATCTTTTTTCTGATATTTCAAGAAAAGTAACCGAATTTAAAAATGCCAATCCTGATAAGGATATTATAAGGCTGGGGATTGGAGATGTTACTCTCCCTCTGCCTGATGCCTGCATAAAAGCCTTTCACAGTGCTGTTGACGAGATGGCTGATACCTCAACATTTAAGGGATACGGCCCTGAGCAGGGGTACGATTTTTTAAGGGAAAAAATCGCAGAGCATGACTATAATTCAAGGGGAGTGTCCATTACTGCAGATGAAATATTTGTAAGTGACGGATCCAAGTGCGACACAGGGAGCATCCAGGAAATATTTTCTTCAGACGCCAGGATTGCAGTTCCTGACCCTGTATATCCTGTGTATGTTGATACAAATGTAATGGCAGGACGCACAGGGGTTAATGTTGATGGCAGATATGAAGGGATATGCTATATGGAATCCAATGAGGAAAACGGCTTTGTTCCGGCACTTCCGACAGAAAAGGTTGATCTGATTTATCTCTGTTTTCCAAATAATCCAACAGGGGCTACTGCTACAAAGGATCAGCTTAAAACATGGGTTGATTATGCAAAAGCTAACAAGGCAATAATACTTTTTGATGCTGCATATGAATGTTTTATAAGAGATGAATCTCTGCCGCGCAGTATTTATGAAATTGAAGGCGCAGATGAAGTTGCAATAGAATTCAGGAGTTTTTCCAAGAGTGCCGGCTTTACAGGAACAAGGTGTGCCTATACAGTTGTACCTAAGAAATGTATGGCCTATAATGAAAAAGGTGAAGCTGTTGCTCTCCATCCTGTATGGTTCAGGAGGCAGAGTACAAAATTTAACGGTGTTTCATACCCGGTTCAGAAGGCTGCTGAGGCTGTTTATTCTCAGGAAGGTATGAAACAGATAAAGGATTTATCTGATTATTATCTTGGAAATGCAGCTCTTATTCTTGAAACTATGAATTCCCTCGGGTATAAATGTACAGGGGGAGTTAACTCTCCATATATATGGCTTAATGTTAAATCCGGGTCATGGGAATTTTTTGACAGGCTTCTTGATGAAGCGGCTGTTGTAACCACTCCTGGATCCGGATTCGGGAATTGCGGAGAAGGTTATATAAGAATAAGTGCTTTCAACTCAAGGGAAAGAGTGGCTGAAGCAATGGAAAGAATTAAAAAAGTTCTGGGATAGATTGGATAATATTTTTCTTTTTTATAAAAACGCTTATTAAGCAATACCGCCTTTATAGGGCGGTATTGTTTTACTCTCTTATATGCTTGCATAATTAATTGCCGCATATTATGATGATAATTAATTAAATAAGGATTAATTGGAGCGCAATGGCCTCTGTAAATGATGAATCCAAAAAGATGCTGGATGCCTTTTTGAAAACCGCTTCCCCTGATGAAATCAAAGAGCTTTACAGGCTTCTTGATGAAAGAGAAAAGAGAGGGGGAGGAGGGCAGGTTAATGTGCAGAATCTGGCAAGGACTATGTCAAAACAGATCCAGGAACAGCTTGGCATGGCCAGCCTGAATACAAAAAAAATAGCACGAAATATGGTTGTTCAGATGGCAAGGAAGTATAAGCCTGATATAACAGAGAGAGAGCTGGCGCATATTGTAAACAGCATGGTTCCTGAAAAAAAATCTTCTCCAGCAGCGAAAATACCTGCAGATATTTTAAAAACCATGGTTATACAGTTTGTTACTTACAGTTCAGGGGATATGAGTGTATCTGAAAAGAGAAAATTGCCTCAGGGGTGGGAAAAAAAATACTGGAATGCCTTTCCACAGGAAGTTAGAATTTTAATAGCATCATATATAAAGGGAAATATAAATAAAAAGGACTTCTGGAACAGGGTAAGCAAAGCTGTTTCATCATGATGTGAGATAACGGCTTTCCATTTTTTCCAGGTCAACTCTTTTCAGTTTGCTCCTGAAATTTGATGTACTGTCCTCAATTATTTTTTTCAGGTAATCCATCTGCTTTTCTATAGCTTCTATATAAAGATTTTCTGTTACTCTGAATCTTGACCTGAAATGATATTCTGCGAATTCATAGCATCTCATTAGATTTTTATTTAAACGCACCATTGTTGAATCGTAAAAAGCCAAAGTTTTCTTTAATATATCAAACTCGGTTTCAAAACCTTCCAGCCCGGCTTCTGTAAACTCGTGATATAAAAAAAGAAGTTTTTCAAGGTAAGCTCTGTCCGACATCTGCCCCAAAAGGTCTGCTGTACCAAGAATGGATCCTGCAAGTGCTTTGTCATCATCAGGCAAAATGCGGCAGTCAGACTGCAGGCCGGTACATTCTATAAAGGATGAAATCCGTGTTACCTTTTCCTGATTAAGCTTAAAGGTATCTGCATTTTTTTCAGTGAATTCAATACTTCTCTTTATGTGAACTTTAGTGTATTTGGCGCCGGTACCGGTTGTATCCCAGGCTTCCTGGATATATCCTGTGTCATGGAGCAGTGCAGCGAGAAGAATATCAGATGCAACATCTTCAGGAATTGACTGGGCTGATATATTTCTACCGTCAATGAGACGCATTACTGCTAAAAAGCAGTCCATTGTATGAGCAAAATTGTGATACTCCGTATTACATGACCTGTAGCCCGGAAATTCACCTTTGAAAAGTTTTTCAGTAAGATAAAAACAGTTTTCGATTACTTCAAAAGATTCAGCCTTGTAATTAAGGATAAAAATATTTTTGCATTCTTCAATAATTGCTGAAGGATTGTTGTGATCCAGAAGCATGGCAAGCTGAACTTTTTTCTTAGTAATCATATATTACTCTCTGGTATTGAAAATTTTAAAACAGCTAATTTGTTATTCAGCAGATGATTTAGATGGAATGTAAAAATATTCCGGATTTCTTCAGTTTCCGTTAAAAATCTTTACGGGTAAGATTTATAGCTGTTTTAATATAAAATAAATTATAGGGAAATAAATTTCAAGAAAATTTCATTTTTGCTCCTGATTAATGTTTATTTTGTTGAAAATACCGTCATTTTAACGTATTTTATATAGATAAATTTTTATTTATTTTGAATTATTCAATATCTGAGCACCTTGCGGGTGAAAAAATATTGTTAATTCAGCTTTATGCTGTAAATTACTTCGTGACAATATAAACAGATGAATTAACTGTCTCCTGAAAACTCAGGCAGCTTATATATTAAGCTTAATTATTAAAAAGATGAGAGGGGCAATGCATTCTATTGAACTTAAACCTGGAAGGGAAAAGTTAGCCTTTAATTATAATCCCTGGGTTTTTTCAGGTGCAATAAAAAAAATAAATGGCAGTCCTGAACCTGGAGATGTTGTACAGGTTTATGACCATAAGGGAGATTTTATTGCATTTGGACACTACAGCCCTGAATCAAAAATATCTGTACGACTACTTGACTGGAATCCCGGTGCAGTAATAGATGAAAAATGGTATTATGATAAAATTAAAAAGGGATTGCAGCTCCGTAAAAAGATAATTGATGACAATACAGATGTATACAGGCTTATTTATAGTGAAGGTGATTATATCCCGGGACTTATTGTTGACATATTCGGTCCTGTGGCAGTTCTTCAGGCCTTATCCGCAGGTATTGATGCAGTAAAGCAGAGACTTGCTCATATACTAATGGAGGCCGATTCTCATATAAAAACTGTATATGAAAAGAGCGATGGTGACGGCAGGCGTATGGAAGGTCTCCCCTTTGAATGCGGAATTCTTGCCGGCGTAAATACCGGGAATACAGTTGAAGTTTCTGAAAATTCTTTAAAATTTTTAATAAGCCTTGAAGGTCAGAAGACAGGATTTTATGCTGATCAAAGACAAAACAGACTTAAGACAGCATTGTATGCTGAAGGGGGAAGAGTTCTCGATGTATGCTCATACACAGGGGGGTTTTCAGTTTATACCCAGATGCAAGGGGCATCCCATACAGATTTAATAGATTCATCTGATGAGGCTTTACAAAAAGCAGAAATTAATATGAAAATAAATAATATTGATAAAAACCTGTTTGCTTTACATAAAGGCGATGCATTTGAAGTTTTACGCAGATTCAGGAAGGAAAAGAAGCTTTATGATCTTATTATTCTCGATCCGCCTAAACTTGCTCCTTCTGCACGTGATACTGCAAGGGCATTACGTGCTTACAAGGATTTAAATTTTCAGGCAATGAATCTACTTGAACATGGAGGAATACTTTCAACTTTTTCATGTTCCGGGCATGTTACACCGACTCTTTTTCGTGAGGCTGTTTCATATGCAGCAAAGGACGGCGGATATAATATGCAGATACTGGATCAGTTAACCCAGGCACCGGATCACCCTGTCCGTCTTTCTCTTCCGGAAACAGAATATCTTAAAGGTATGATCCTCAGGAAGGAATAGCATTGCAGGCGTGGATTATTCGTGTATATAGTTGATAATTTAAAACTGTTTATATAATAAGGATTGATCCAATATCTACAGCAGGATTTTTTGAAAGGTATAGTATATCCATTCCTCTGCTTTTTAAAAAATCTTTAATTTTTTCATAATCGGGGTGATGGTCTATTCTCCCTGACATGAGGATTGTTTTTTCTAATTGTCCTGAAGCCCCTCCAATAAATCCGTAATTATACCCTGGGAGGTCAAAAAATCCAGGCATAATCAAAAGTGAATCCAGGCCATTGGCTTCAGCGCTTTTATGTATGGAATTGTCAGAAGTAATAATGCTTTTACTGCCGGCAATAAGTGTAGAGCATTTGCTATAACCCTGCCTTGTATTTATCAGATCAATATTATTTTCATTAAAATATTTTTTTATTTCAGGAGCAGTGTTCTTAATTTTATGAATAGCTGTATTTCCTGTACATGCAATATTATATGGAATATCCAGTGGGTACTCTCTATTCAGCTTTGTTGTGCATACATTTATATCACAGTATCTGCCCAGTAATTTTGTAAAATCAGTAGATATATCAGGGTGAGTAAAAGCTGAGTTTTTATGAACAAAAATCTGTATATCCGGGTGTCCGCTTACAGGTTCAGCTACAAGGTCGGTCAGTGGTATTGGAATTATATCAAGCCCCAGGCCGGCAAGATTTTTTTTTACGTCATCAGGCGTGCGGGGATCAATTATTGCGGCATTATTCATTTTTTATTACTGCAATCAGAGGTGATAATCTCCCGCAGCTTCAGGCTGATAAATTATGTTTTCAATTAGAAAAAAACAGTCACTGTTTGCTGATGGGATAACCTCACCGACTTCGTGACAAAGAACTTCTGTTCCCAGAAAATCAAAAACAGAAATCTGATTTGTTTCAGCTGCCATCTGTTCGGGGAAAACAAGTATAAATTCGTTAAGTGAGCCGTTTCCAAGGTTTTTAAGCCTGAATTTTGTATTCATGGTTATTATATTAGGCCTTATCTCTTCAGGATCAATTATTCGTGCCTGTTTAAGTTTAGATGTAATTTTTTTAACACATGATTCATCAGGATCCAATGATTCAATAATTTTCATTATACCCATATGGTCTAAACTTGTTATCATATATTTCTTTTTTTTAAATAACATGGCTCTAACCCTTATGTATAATCTGTATTAATAAAAAAATATATTATTATAAAGATATTTTAATCAATTAAGAATGAATAACAGATTACTGTTTTATGCAATAATATTTTTTTAATAGAATAATTATAAATGTCAATGAAAAATCAGTAATTATTCATAAAGAAACATTTTAGTATAGGAATAATATTTTAATGATCCGGATTTTTATTCAGGAAGATATCTAATCATAAATTACTGCTGAGGAATTGATTGTGGTAGAGATAACTAATATGCCAGTTGAAGAGAAACAATGCTGAATAGAAGAATAAATTTTATATTTCAGTGGAACATCTTTCCAGAAGTATGCTTTTAAGAGTATAATCAGTTAATTCATTTTCAGGGAATTCTCCTGAATGAGAAAGAATTTGCAGGAAGCTTATAAGACCGTTTTTAAGAAATACAGCTGCTGAAGCGCCGGAATCAAGTTCAGATGATACTATTTCAAGTCCATCAAGGACCAGGTTTTCACCGTATTTTTTCTCAGGAGTATGTGATGATTTATACCTGTAAAGTATTTCCTTGCCATTGTGTTCAAGACCTTCCAGCCTTAAAAGATCAATCTGATTAAGAAGATTATTTCCATCCGGCAGACAGGTTAAAAGCTGTTCAATTATGTCTCTTTGAAATCTCGTTAAATTCATATATATTATATTATCTTCTTCATAATCAATTTCGGGAACTATTGGATAGTATTAAATATTGGATAATATTGCAACCATTATTTTAATTTGAAATAAAAGATAAAACCGGAAGAAAGTTTAAAACATCAATATTCCCCTTTATATGGGGTTGTAATGATATCCCATATTTCAGGGGTTTCCTGGGAAATTCTCCAGAAAGCAGCCTTGTTTATGTATCTGCCCCTGTAGAGTTCCAGCTTAGCTGCTATTGTATTTTTATCCTCAAAATAATGGGCTACATTTACTGTAGTGGAATAGTTAAAGAAAGGGATTCCGTCCTCAGTATATTCTATTTCAGGTTTGTATTTTTTTATTATATTTCTTGTGGAATTAAGCCTGTATGCCTTTGCAGGATTTTTATCTATCCAGGCCCTGCCGTAAAAAGGTATTCCCATTACAATTTTTTCAGATGGTATTTTTGAAACCGCATATTCTGAGACCAGTGAACACCAGTTAAGTGATGATACAGGACCCGGCTTGCTTGTGCTCCAGTGCTGATCATAGGCCATAATTATAAGACGGTCTGCAATTCTGCTTAACCTGGAATAGTCAAAGGCATCTTTAACATAAACACGCCTTGCAGGAACTGCAACACTTAAGGTTTTTCCTTTAAGTTCTTTTTTTAGTAAAGAAAGAAACTCTATATAAAATTTTCTGTCCGACGGTATAACTGATTCAAAGTCTATCTGGACTCCGTCAAAGTCTTTTGATGCTTTTACTATGTCACGTATAAGCCGGTTGCGCAGTTTGTATTCAGGATTGATGCATATGTGTGTAAGGGTATAATTTCCTATTAAGGCAACAACAAGGTGCACCCTGCCATTGTAGTTTTTCAGTTTCCCTCTGTCAGGAGCACCATATAATTTTCCCGTTCTGCTGATCCTTGCTGAAAAATACCCTACATCTGTAATAGGGATTTCATCTGTCAGGTGGGACTCTTCACCAGTCATTAAATAGCCCCATATTTCATTGAATTCATATACCGGTTCAACTGATTCAGCAGGGGAGTCAAATATATAGATCAGTGAAAAGAGAAGAATTGATGCAGTAATAATAAAGGAAGCAGGTTTCGACATGTATTTTTATCCTATTCAGCAATTATTGATTACAGGTGCAGCACAATATCTAATTTACTGTTTAAATTCAATTATAATTTTTTAACGGACGGATTATTTTAAATAAGTTAAGCCGAATTAAAATTTTATCCTTAATTATCCGGTTAATAATGAAAAAATCTTGAAATATAAACCCTGCTTTGTGACTTTAAACCGAACCGCATTTGAAATAATCCGGCAATTGAAAAACGAGGTATAATAAAATGAAAGTTTCAAAATATATTCTCCCAACTTTAAAAGAGGACCCGTCCGATGCGGTAGTGCTAAGCCACAGGCTTATGATAAGGGCAGGGCTTGTGCGCAAAGAGTCAGCAGGGATGTACGCCTATCTCCCTCTTGGGCTGAGAGTTTTGCGGAAAATAACTGCAATAGTAAAAGAGGAGATGGACAGGGCCGGCGCTCATGAATGCCTTATGCCTGAGCTGACAAATGCTGATTACTGGAAAGAGTCAGGCAGATGGGATACCATGGGACCTGAAATGATCCGTATAAAGGACAGAAATAATCTTGAATATGCACTGGGCCCCACACATGAAGAGTCTTTTACCAATCTTGTACGTTCTGTTGTTTCATCCTACAGGGATTTACCTGTTAATCTGTATCAGATCAATACAAAGTTCAGGGATGAGATAAGACCCCGATTCGGTGTAATAAGAAGTAAAGAATTTATAATGAAGGACGCTTATTCTTTTGACATTGACCAGAAGGGCCTTGATGAATCATATAATGCCATGGCTATTGCCTACAGGCGTATATTTGAAAGATGCGGACTTGAAACAATTCCTGTCCAGGCCGATTCAGGAGCAATGGGGGGGAACGCTTCTGAAGAGTTTATGGTGGCATCTGAAGTTGGTGAGGAAACCCTCCTTATATGCAGTGAATGCCAGTACAGAGCAAACAGCGAAAAGGCTGAATTCCGTTACGCTGAAGCTGTCAAATCTGATCAGGATGAATTGAAAACAGTTGATACTCCAGGCATAAAAACAATTGATGATCTTGTGAAATTTTTTAACTGCAGTGAAGATATGTTCCTTAAAAGCATAGTTTACAAGGCAGATGGTAAGCCTGTAATGGCAGTTGTTCCGGGAAGCCGGGAAATAAATGAGGCAAAGCTTTCCAATTATCTTAAAGCAGTAGAACTGGAGCTTGCACCGGACAGCATGGTTGAAGAATTTACAGGCGCTCCTGTTGGGTTTGCCGGCCCGGTAACTGATAAAAAGATAAGAATAGTTTTTGATCCAATGATAAAAAATATCAGCAATGCTGTTGCTGGTGCTAATATTAAAGATAAGCATTTAACCGGAGTAAACCCTGGACGTGATTTTGAAATTAAAGAGGAAGCTGATATTTCAACTGCAAGAGAGGGGGACTTATGCCCCAGATGCGGTGCTGTGATGAATGAAAAGAAAGGTATTGAAGTAGGCCATATTTTCAAGCTGGGATATAAATATACTGAAGCGATGAAAGTTAAGGTTCTTGATGAACATGGGAAAGAGATCACACCGGTTATGGGCTGCTACGGCATAGGAGTAAACAGAACCATGGCAGCAGTAGTTGAGCAGAATAATGATGAAAGGGGTATCATCTGGCCTAAGTCTGTTGCACCTTTTCATGTGCATCTGATCGGGATTGCAAAAAAAGATGAAGAGACAGCAGCTGCGGAAGAGATCTATAATATGCTGGTTGAGGCGGGAATAGATGTTCTTTATGATGACAGAAAGGCCAGTCCAGGTTTTAAATTTGCTGATGCTGACCTGATTGGTATACCGGTAAGGGTAACAATTGGTAAAAGTTATTTCGAAAAAGGTATGGCTGAGATGAAAATACGCAATGAGAAGGAATTATCTCTTGTCAGCAAAGATTCACTTATTGATGAAATAAAAAAGGTTTATTCGTCAAAATGAAGAGCGGTATAAATCTGCTTATTTGCGTGAAATAATGCTATAATTGAGCACAGTATTTAAAAGTGTCATTTTAATATGTAATTTTTAATTGTACATATTTTAAAATTGTGTTTATTTTAATAAATAATCAAGATTTATATTGACATTAATTTAACTTGTAGTTAATAATGCATCTATCTTTCTT